>JAUYJT010000070.1 GCA_030700225.1 Candidatus Nanopelagicales bacterium
TACCCGGGGCGGCAGCCGCGTGCAGCCCGAGGTCCAGCTCGGCCTGCCCGCCCGCCAGCCGCTGCTGGGCTGCGGCCTTCAGCGCCACCAGTTCGGCGTCGTCGCGCGCCGAGCCCAGGTGCTCGATCTTCCTGGAACCACCATGCGAGGAGTACACGATCTGCACCGCCCGAGCCCCCGACGCGGTCTTGACGGTGCGAACGTACGCCACAGGCCCGAGACTACGAACCGATTAGTGCACCAAATCCGCCGCCCCGACCAGCAAATCCCCTAGTCACAGCCATGCGACCCCAGCCAGGGCCCAAACTTGAGCCAAGTCAGGTCACCGAGCACTTGGGGCTGGCGTGGCGCCCAGATGGCGACGTCGAGGCATCGAAGCGGACTTCATCGTCGCCAAGCACAGGAACGGCCCCACCGACACCATCACGGTCGCATTCCAGGGCCACTACTCGCGCTTCGTGGACATGGCCGCGGACTAGCCGCTGGCCGCATCCCGCACTGAGCCTCCCAGCTCACCTGATGGAGATCCCCCAATACGACCCAAAGACGTTGTTGGCGACGTGAGCCGTCAACTTCTTGCCGGATTGGCTCGCGGCGAGGCCGATCGGAAGACGGTCCACGGTGATCTTCTTCCGCGTCGGCTTGAGGTTCTTCCTCCTCAGAACCTGTAACTTGCCTTCCTTCGGAAGGTCACCCTCTGATGGCGACGCCGACAGGGCGAGGACGCGGTGGGCTCCCATCATGGATACGGCTGTCACCGTTTCCTGGTTCTTCGCCTTCCGCATCGCGACGATCTCGCCCGTGGTCGCGTTGAGCTTGTAGGTCGCGGCCTGACCGAACACGCCAACGAACAAGTACTTGCCACGGGGCGCGACGGCGATCGCCTCAACCTCGAGCATGAGGTCTGTCCAGTCGGGGTATGTGGCCTGCAACCTGTGCAAGATCTTGCCGGTCTTGGTGGACAGAACCCAGACAGCCGCCCTGACGCCTCTGCCGTTGCCGACATACAGCTTGGAACCGTCTGGCGACAAGGCGAGGGCCTGCGGCTGGTTGATGCTGGGCTTCGGCAGCCTGAACGTGTCGAGCAGCTTCATCTTCGGTCTGCCGAAGACTGACACGGTCTTGGGCTCGTCCACACCGTTGTTGAGGTTCAGCACGTACAGGACTTTGCGGCCGCCCGACTTGCCCCCAACGAGTGCTATCGGGGTCTCCTTGGTGGATCTACTGCGGAGCTCGCTGCTTGACCAGTCGGCCTTGAACAGTCGGTCCCTGGTCCCATCGATGACGAAGGCCTTCTTGCCGCGTGGCGTCGTCCAGACATTCATCACGAAATCCCCATCGGTCGTGATGGTCTCCTTCAGCTCCTCGTCGGCGATCTTGTTGATGGTTCCATCGTCGGCGCCAACAACCCAGACCCGCGAGCCGTCCCGGGACGAGGCGACATCCGTCGCCATGGGGATGTCGATCTTGACGGTCCTCGCGGCGCTTTCATAGGTCGCGTTGCCGGAAGGGGCCACGAGTGCCAGTGCCAGGCCCGTCGCGCATCCGCCAATGAGCAGTGATCTAGTCAGTACCATCTGGAACTCCTCAATCGGTCTCCCGGCAAGTATGTCGGGATCAACGGGAGTCTGTGCGCGGAAACGAATTGCTTCTAGCAGATCAGCGCCTCCCCGATGGAACGGATGCGCGCCCCGTCGCGTCAGTGACTACATGAGACCTACTCTCCCCAGTCGTGCCGTCGTCACATTCACCGCCTTGGGCTTGGCCGCCGCCGCGGCTCTGGCTGGATGCACAGGTGATCCCGCTACGTCGGACTCCGGGACGGTTGAGGGTGTAGAGGGGGCGCCTAGCTCAGGGGAGCGGCTGAAGGGAGGGGACCAGCTCTCGGCCAGCGTGGATCAGGGAGCTCCGGCCGTGGGGAAGGCGCCCATCGCGGCAGCGCCCGCGGACCGCATGCTCGTTCGCAAGGCGACCGTTGTGATCGTCGCCGATGATGTCACCGCCGCTGGTGATGCGATCACGTCCACCGCGAAAGCCAACAACGGTTTCGTGGTGTCCATTGTTGGGAGTTCATCCATGGGGGATGTAGCCGGCGTCGGCGTCCCGTGCGCAGTGGGACCTAAGCAGTCCCGCCCCACAGCCGAAGTGTGCCCTCCTGCTCCCGTCGTCGGACCATGGGTGACTGTGAGTATCAAGGTGCCGGCTACCCGCTACCAGGCAGCGCTGGACGCGATCAACTCTCTAGGTGAGATCGTCACGTTGTCGGCAACAACTTCCGACGTGACCGACCAGGCCGTCGACCTGGATGCGAGGATCTCCGCTCAGAAAGCCAGCGTCCGCCGGGTCAGCGCCCTGATGCGTCAGGCCAGCGACATCTCGGAGATCATCGAGATCGAGAAGGAGCTGACCAAGAGGCAAGAGACGCTGGAGTCGCTGCAGGCTCAGCGCCGCACGTTGGCCGACTCGGTCTCCCTGGCGACGATCACAGCCACGGTCACGACGGCTGAGTCGGTAGCGCAGTTCGTCCCGCCCGGCGAGCTGTCATGGTGGGCACAGGTTTGGGACGGGTTCGCTAGTTCCTGGGCGGCGGTCGTGATTGGAATCGCCGTCATCTCCCCCTTGCTGGTGTTGTTGCTGGCAGCTGGACTGCTGATCTGGTGGCTCGTCCAGAGGTCGAACCGGAGCCGCTCAGTTTCCGAGGCCGAAGAGGTTCCGCCAACTGAGTGAGTGCGCGGTCGGGGACGCCCCAGGGACGGGCGAAGCTCGGGCCGTCTAGTTGCCGAACGCGGCCGGATTGGTGACAGTGCGGGGGTCCCCTGAGTGGACGCCACTGTCGATGTCAAGGCCGACGTTGTTGCGCAAGGCCGACGTTGTCGCGCAAGGCCGATGTTGTCGCGCAAGGCCGACGTTGTCGCGCAAGGCCGACGTTGTCGCGCAAGGCCGACGTTGTGCTGGGTGTTTTCCGCCGAAGCTTCGGCCTTACACCACAACGACCGCCAAGCGGCCGGGCTGTCAACACCCGAGCGAGGGGCTCGAACTACTCTCGACCCCATGAGCAAGATCGTGCTGCTCGGTGGGTGCGGTGGCATCGGCACGATCGCCGCACGAACCGTCCTGGCGGCCAACGTCTTCACCGACATTGTCATCGCCGATCTGGACGGGGAACGCGCCGAGGCTTTAGCGGCGAGCTTCCGCAGGAAACGAGTGGTCGGAGTCGGCGTCGACGTCGACGATCCGAGTTCACTGCGGCGTTCGCTTGACGGCGCATCCGTGGTGTTGAACACCGTGGGCCCGTTCTACCGTTTCGGCCCTCAGATCCTCGCCGCCGCAATCGATAGCGGGGTCGATTACGTCGATGTGTGCGATGACCTGGACGCGACCGAGCGGATGCTTCAGATGGACGCCGCAGCCAAGGCGAAGGGCGTACGCGCGCTCCTGGGCATGGGCAACTCACCTGGCCTGGCCAATGTGCTGGCACGGTTCGCGGCGGACCAGCTGCTTGACAGTGTCGAATCGGTGGACATCATGCACATCCACGGGGGAGAGCCCCAGGAGGGACCGGCCGTCCTCGGCCACCGGATCCACGCGATGACCAGTGACATCCCGATCTGGGAGGACGGGCAGATGCGCAAGGTGCGGATGCTGGACGACAGCGGAGCTGCCTACGTCATCGAGGTCGACTTCCGCGACGTCGGCCGGTTCCCTGTGTACCCGTATCCGCATCCAGAAACGATTACCTTGCCTCGGTACTTGCCTGGGGTTCGCCGCGTCACCAACAGGGGAGTCGTGTTCCCGCTGTCTTACTTCGAGCTCACACAGGACCTCGTTCGAGCCGACGCCTGTGGTACGGCCCCCTTGCGCGTGGGTGGCGTCGAAGTTGTTCCTAGGGATTTCTCTGTGGCGCACTTGATCGCGACCCGGCCCAGACTCCTGGCGGAGGCCGCGATCGACGGACCTGCTGGCTGCTTGGTCATCGACGTCCGAGGTCAGAAGGAGGGTGCTCCCGAGCGCTACGTCTTCTCGCTCTCGTCGCGCAGCGCCGGCGCGGGCGAGGGGACGGGCATCCCGGCGGGCATCGGCGCCGTCCTCATGGCCGAGGGTGAGGGGAAGATCGCCGAGGCGGGCGTCTACCCTCCGGAGGCGGTCGTCGATCCGTTGAGGATGCTGAACTTGGCCAGCGGGATCGTCGGGTCTCTTGGGGTCGAAGGGTCCGGAAGCGGTTCGCTGCCGATCCACGTCGAGCGCCACCGGCCCGACGGCGTCTCGGAACTCAATCTGGCGTTCTAGCCTGAATCTACCGCCATGACTCGCCTCTGTGGAGGCCCCGATGATGCAAAGGTGAGTAGCCGGGGGGTGCAACTCCCCCCGGCTACTCACCTCCGCACCATCCGGGTGGCAAGAGCCTGGGCTCGCCGACCCACCCACCACAATCCGCGGTGGATTCAGGTCTGGGCACGTGCCTGTGGGCACACCCCGATGAGCGATTCGTGCCCGCGCGGCTTCGCTTCGTGGGGCGGAGAACATCCGTCACCAACCGTTCACGGGACGTTCACCGTCAGGCCAGCCCGGATTCGCTTCGTGGGGCGACTCTGTGTCCATTGGGTCGAAGTGACCCGAGCCGGATTAATGCTGAAACGACGAGGATTGGTGGACGTTGGATATCGCGCTGATTACGATCATCGCTTTGGTGGCTCTGGCTCTGCTGTTCGACTTCACCAACGGATTCCACGACGCGGCCAATACCGTGTCGACGGTTGTGGTCACGCGCGCACTGCCAGCTCGCTGGGCGCCGGCATTCGCCGCGGTCTTCAATTTCCTCGCCTACTTCGTGGTCGGCACCGCTGTGGCGAGCACGGTCGCCAAGACCGTCCACTCGGAGTACGCCGGGGTGGCGGTGGTGTTCGCCGCGCTGTTCGCCGCGATCGCGTGGAACTACATCACTTGGTACTTCGGAATGCCATCGTCATCGAGCCACGCCATCATCGGGGGGCTTGTCGGAGCCGGGCTGGCAGCGGGCGGGCTGGCAGCAATTGCCTGGGACAGCGTGAAGCTGGCGGCAATCGGAATCGTCGCGTCGCCCCTAGTGGCGATCACCATCGCGGTTCTGGCCATGTACGTGGTGCTTGGCCTTCAGAGGCTCCTGCGGATCCACGATAACCACCCGGTGTTCAAGGGCCTGCAGCTCGTGTCTGCGGGTGCCCTGTCGTTCGGGCACGGGGCCAACGACGCCCAGAAGACCATGGGAGTGATCGGGGCCCTGATGCTCGGCGCCGGGTATACCTCGGTGGGCTCCGACGGAAGCATCGAAGTGCCGGAATGGGCCGCCCTGAGTGCTTACACGGCGATCGCGCTCGGCACCTTGTGGGGCGGCTGGAAGATCATCGAGACAGTCGGGCTGAAGATAACCACGCTGCATGCCAACTCCGGAGCCGCAGCGAATATCGGGTCCTCGGCAGCGATCTTCGGTGCGACTGCGGTGGGTATGCCGATCTCGACGACTCACGCTGCCGGTAGCTCGGTCATTGGCGCTGGCGTGTCGTCGGGCAAGGGAGCCAACTGGAAGGTCGTCGGCGAGATGGTGCTGGCGTGGGTGCTCACGATCCCGTCGGCCGGGTTGATCGCTTTCGTCTTGTTCAAGTTGACGCAGCTCCCAACGGTCCTGGCCAGCGTGGCAGTCTCTGTCGTCATCTGCGGCTTGGCCGCTTGGGTGATTTGGGCAATGCTCCACACCATTCACGCTGGGGATGTGGAGGCGGAGATTCCGAGTGAGGAAGCTCTCGACGAGGCGCTCCATCCTGTTCACCCGCACTTCGTCGGTCACGGACCTGTCTGGCCCGGACATGATCAAGCGGCGGCGGTGCAACCCGCGCCAAGTCCGATCGTGAACGGCAATGGGAAGCCCGTGAACGGGCACGATAGGAACGCGGCGCTGATCGAGGCGAACGGCAAGCGAATTGACGGCTTGTCCCGCGTGGTCTCCAAAGAGGAGTCATCCACCGGAGCTTGACCGCGCAGTCCCCGGCCCCGGCCCATTCGTCCAGTGCGGGCAGCCGACAAGAGTCACTTTTGGATTTCATTCGAAACGTGCTTCGCATCCGCCATCGAGGCTGTACCGTTTGATGAAGTTTCGGTGTCAAGTGGTGCGGCGCTCCCCCCGCAGGGAACGCCTGGAGCAGGCCTCGCAGGAGGCGAGCGCAACTGGTTGGACAGGAGCCAAGGGATGCAACTAATCAGCATGGTGGTCAAGCCGCAGCAGCTCGACGATCTGAAGAACGCTCTCGAGGAAACGGGCATTTCATCGATGACGGTCTGGGAGGTCTACGGTCGCCAGCGCGGTCCAGAGGAGCAGACGTACCGCGGAGCCGCGGTCCAGACGTATCTGGTACCCAGAATGAGGGTCGAGGTTGTGGTACCGGATGAACACGCCGACAGCGTCCTCGAAGTGATGTCCCGGTCTGTGAACGGTGGCACAGACGCAGACGACGTAATCGCTGTGATGCAGACGGTGTTGTCGCACAAGCCGGTCACCGCGTAGACGGCCGGATTCATGGGTCTCCCCCGTCGTCGGTCGGACGATCCCACGGCAAGAGGCAATCCTTCAGCAGCGGATTCAGATCTCGTTCCGGGGCCGAGGCTCAGTCTGAGGCGCCATGGAGAGCTGCTGAGTTCCAACGGCGGGGCAGTCAGCGCCGGGCAGCTCGCGTCGTCGGCTATGGCGGCCGCGAGCTCGGGCAAGGGTGTGCTGGCGAGTCTCGGTCTGGTGGACGAACAGCAAGTCCTCGCCGAGCTCGCCAAGGAGCATGGGCTCGAGGTAGCCAACCTGAGTCGCGGAGCGCCCAACCGGGATGCGGTGGCGTTGCTGGATGAGCGTGACGCGCGCCGCTTGCGAGCAGTCCCGATTGAGAAGCAGAAAGGGGGGCCCGTCCTAGTTGCGGTCACTCATCCGGATGCGGGTGTCGAGGCTGAGCTAACTCGTCTGGTCGGCTCGCGGATACGTCTTCTGCTGGCCACCCCCGCGGAGATCGACTGGGCCATAGACACGAGCTACAGGGCTGTATCTGGGCTGGAGCGCGAGATCGCGGCCTTCGCTGCCAGCCATCCAGATGATGAGCTGGAGCGGCCTCCAACACGCATGCAATCGGAAGCTGTGGTTCAAGACACGCCAGTAGTCGCTGTCGTCAATATGATCATCACCGAGGCTGTGCGAAGGCGGGCCTCGGACGTTCACATGGAGCCGACTAGCGAGAACCTGCGCGTTCGATTCCGCGTCGACGGGGCACTAAGAGAAGCCCTGGTTGTGCCGTCAAACATGATCTCCTCCTTGGTGAGTCGCCTGAAGATCATGGCTGGGATGGACATCGTGGAGCGCCGCCGTCCCCAGGACGGCCAGATCTGCATGGAGGTCGATGGGCACCCCCTGGACATCCGTGTCGCGACCGTCGGAGTGATTTGGGGAGAGAAAGTCGTCCTACGGTTGTTGGACAAGAGCCGGGAGGTGCTCGAGCTTAGGGGCCTCGGAATGGCTCGCGACACGTACCAGACCTTCCGGTCCATCTTGAGGTCGCCGTACGGGATGGTCTTGTCAGCTGGTCCGACGGGGAGCGGCAAGACCACGACCCTGTACGCGGCGCTCAACGCGATCACGCGGCCCGAGATCAACATTGTCACGATCGAAGACCCTGTGGAGTACACGCTGCCCGCTATCAATCAGATCAGCGTCGACGAGAGCATCGGGGTCGACTTCGCTGGGGCACTCAGGGCCGTCATGCGTCAGGATCCTGACGCCATCTTGGTTGGCGAGATCCGTGATGTGGAAACAGCTCAGGTTGCTATTCAGGCCGCGATGACCGGCCACTTCGTCATGTCGACAATCCACGCGACCGATGCCGCGCGGGCGCTGCTTCGTTTGCTTGACATGAGCATCGAGCCATTCCTGGTGGCGTCATCGGTCATCGCCGTCGTCGGGCAGCGCCTGGTCCGACGGATATGTTCGTCGTGCCGCGTTCCGTACGAAAGAACGAAGAAGGAGATCGACTTCTACGAGAAGTCCGGCGGCCGCCCGAAGACTACGTTCTGGGCCGGGCGGGGCTGTAACTTCTGCAGTGGCACGGGCTATCAAGGTCGGACGGGAGTCTTCGAGGTCCTGACCGTCACCGATGAGATGCGGGACCTTCTAGTCTCGGGCGATGCCAACCTGTCATCCGTTCACTCTCTCGCCGCTTCCAAGGGCATGCGCGCCTTGAGGAGCGAAGGTCTCCGCCTCGCGGAGACCGACGTGACCACGATCGCAGAGATCATCCGCAGCACATACGTCCTCTGACGTCGCATCGGGAACTTCACGGGTTCTTCATGGATCCAGCGCCAGACCGCCGGATCGTTGGCAGATCATGAAGGTGGAGACCTAGTGAGGTGGTTGCCATGATGTGGGGATACGGAGACTACGGAGGCGGCTGGTCGTGGATCATGCTCGGCGCGATGGTGTTGTTCTGGGGCGGACTTCTGGCCGTGATCGTCTGGGCCATCTACAGGGTTTTCCCAGGGCAGACGCGAGGCTCTGAATCGGCCGCCGAGATCCTGGACCGGCGGTTCGCTAGCGGCGAGATCGACACGGAAACCTACCGCGCCGCGCTGCGGGAGATCGGCGCTTCGCGCTCCAGCGCCAGCCGCGACGCTTTCTAGGGGACAATGAGCGGGTGAGTTCGAACAAGCCCGTAGTCCTCGTCGTAGACGATGAGGCCGCGCTAACGAAGGTCGTGGCCAGCTACCTAACCCGAGAAGGGTTCGACACGTGCTTCGCGCACGACGGACCGAGCGCCGTCGAGGTTGCCAAGGCGCGGCGGCCAGACCTGATAATCCTCGACGTGATGCTTCCGGGGTTTGACGGATTCGAGGTATGCAGACAGATCAGGACGTTTTCGGACGCCTACGTGCTCATGTTGACCGCCCGGGACGATGAGACCGACGCGGTCGTGGGGCTTTCCGTCGGTGCCGACGACTATGTTGTCAAGCCGTTTGGGCCCCGGGAGCTAGTGGCCCGGGCCAAGGCTCTGCTGCGTCGTCCGAGGGCGGAGCAAGCCGTCGCTTCTGAGCCGTACGGCGGCGAGCCGCTCATCTGCGGTGATCTAGTCGTTGATCCCGTGTCCCGCAGGGTTCACGTCGCGGGCAAGGAGGTTGCGCTCACCCGCACGGAGTTCGACATCCTTTCGGCGCTGGCCGCCCGGCCGACGGCAGCGTTCACCAGGCGTCAGCTCATTGAGGCGGTCTGGGGTTCCGACTGGGTTGGTGGGGACCAGATCGTTGATGTCCACATCGGGCACATTCGCGGCAAGCTGGGCGACGACGCGAGCGAACCCCGGTACGTTCGTACGATTCGCGGCATCGGCTACGGATTGAGCCCCTAGTGAGGGCACTGGGCCTCGGTGCCCGCCTGCTCACGATCCAGATTCTCGTACTGATCGCCGGCGCCGCCGCGCTCGTGGTGACCGCCTTCCTAATCGCGCCGCCGATATTCCGCTTGCACCTTGGCGAGCCAGACGGCGCCAATTCAGAGTTGACGCGCCATGCCCAGGAGGCCTTCGCGACGGGGTTGACTACGGCACTGTCGGTTGGCGGCTTGGTGGCTCTCGCTGTCGCGATTGCCACGTCGGCCCTACTCGTGCGGCGCATCGCTTCTCCGGTGGGCGCTCTGGCGGAGGCAGCGCGGAAGGTAGCTGGTGGGAACTACGACGTTGCGATCGAACCGTCCGGGCTGGGGCCGGACTTCGACGCTCTCGAATCCGCGTTCCGAGACATGGCCCGCCAGTTGCGCACCTCGGAGGAGGGCAGGCAAAGGTTGGTCGCGGATCTGGTTCACGAGCTGCGGACGCCGGTGGCAGTTTTGGACGCCTACGTGCAAGGGCTGGAAGATGGCGTTATCGGGCAGTCCGCGTCTACGTGGGCAGTTCTGCATGATCAAACACACCGGCTGACTCGGCTCGCCGGGGATCTGAGCGAGCTGTCATCTGTCGACGAGCACGCTCTCGCACTCGCGTTGTCGCCGGAGGACCTGGACGATGTGGCAAGGATCGCGGTCATGTCCGCTCTGCCCCGCTACGAGGCCAAGGGAGTGGAGCTCACCTTCGTGGGGGGTGAGGGCCTGCTGTGTCAGCTAGATCGCGCGAGGATTGGGCAGGTGCTGACGAATCTTCTCGACAACGCTCTGCGCCACACTCCGTCGGGCGGTCGGGTCACTGTCACTACGGCTAGGCATGGACGACGAATGGCTTCGGTTAGCGTCGCCGATTCGGGCGAGGGCATTCCACCGGAGGACCTCGTCAGCGTCTTCGACCGCTTTCACCGCGGAGATCCGGCGCGTCACAGGGAAGGAGACTCCGGTAGCGGGTTGGGACTGACGATCGCTCGCGGGATTGCCCGCGCCCATGGTGGGGATCTCGTTGCTTCCAGCTCGGGCAGTGGCCGGGGCGCCACGATGCGACTCGCTTTGCTCATTAGCTGACAAGTCAGGGTTCCTTGGCGTAGCCTGCGCGCATGCTGAAAAGAATTGCTGTCGGAATTGCCGCTTCGCTGGTGCTGGTCGCGTGTTCCACGCCCGCGCCGAGTCCCAGCCCATCGCCCACATCGCCCGCGCCGAGTGAGTCCCCAACTGGCAACGTGCTTCCCCCAATCCCCATCACCAAAGCCGGTGACGTCACGGTCAGCGTTGGCGACAACCTGAATGTGACCACGCCAAATGTGACGAAGGTGACTACTGACAACCCAGCGGTCTTGCGGGTGTCGCAGCCCTACAGCGATGGCAGCGCCGACTTCAATGGCGGGGCGCTGGTCTTGGCTCCTGGCAAGGCGAAGCTGACCGTGTTCGGCGGTACGCCAGGTGGCGAGATGTACTCGGTCAACGTCACAGCCAAGGCGTCGACGCGTTCGGGAAGCCCTAGCGGTCTGCAGTAGCCGATCGTGCCCTAGCTGCACAAGGGCCTTCGAAGTAGGGCCTCGTCGCCCGGCAGGCATCAGGTCGCGGTGCTCAATAGAGTTCCGGCTAGAGCCCTGACTGCCAGGACACGGAGGCCTCCTCGTCGTGCTAACAGCTATTGACAGTCCGGAATTCAGCCGCGCCCTTGACGAGCTGGAGGAGCAGACCGGGCAGCCTCGCGAGCAACTCATCAAAGAGGCGCGGTCCTGTCTGGCCGAGATGGCCGCGCGTCCGACGAGCTTGGCTGTGGCCGGGTGGGACAAGTTCTGCCGGTGGTTGGCCCGTGCCTACAAGCTCGATGTCGACGACGAGGCGATCGACCAGCTGAAGGTTCTGGCGCGCGATGCGACGCTGATCTTCCTGCCGAACCATCGGTCGTATCTGGATCCCCTGGTCCTGCATTCGGCCCTTGAGCGGCATGACTTCCCGCCGAATCATGTGCTGGGCGGCGCTAACCTCGCGATTTGGCCGCTCGCCGGGGTCGGACAGCGAAGCGGACTGGTGTTCATTCGCCGCGAGTTCAAGAACGCTCCTGTCTACCGGGCCGTGCTGAGGGCATACTTGTCTTCGTTGCTCAAGAGCAGGACCAACCTTGAGTGGTACATCGAGGGCGGTCGGACCAGGACGGGGAAGCTGCGTCCGCCCCGCTATGGGGTCCTCAGCTACGTTATCGATGCCTTCGCCGAGGACCCGGAAAACGACGTTTTCCTGATACCGACGTCGGTGATCTACGACCAGCAGCACGAGGTGGGCGCGATCTCAGCGGAGGAAATGGGTGGCGCCAAGAGCCCGGAAAGCCTGGGCTGGCTCTACAACTTCGCGAAGTCGCAGTCCCGAAGGCTTGGCCGTGCGCACTTGCGATTCGGGGAGCCGCTGGCTCTGAGGTCCGCGATCGCGCTCACTGAGGACGAGAATGGAAGGCCGCGACCCCGACTGGCTGTTGCGAAGGTGGCGTTCGAAGTCTGCAACCGCATCAACAACGCGACGCCGGTTACTCCGACCGCCCTGGTCACATTCGCGCTGCTGGATAACGATGACCGCGCTATCACCGTTAGGGAGGGCGCCGAGATCCTGCGTCCGCTATTGGAGTACATACAAGTTCGCGAGCTGCCGGTGACCGGTGACGTTGACTTGAGCGGGTCCATCGAGCTGCCTGACGCGGTCAACGCCCTGGTGCGTGAGGGCGTCGTCACGAGGCACGATGGCGGCACCGAGCCGGTGTTCGTGATTCCCCGCGACCAGCAGCTTGCGGCGGCCTTCTACCGGAATACGATCATCCACTTCTTCATTACCAGGGCGATCGTGGAAGTGGCTTTGCTGGGAGCCCTTGAGAGCGGCGCCGACGACATCAGCTCCGCGACTTGGGCGAGCGCGAAGCGCCTGAAGGATCTGCTGAAGTTCGAGTTCTTCTTCCCCCGGACGCGGGAGTTCGCCGAGGCAGTGGCCGAGGAAGCAAGGATTGTCGACCCGGATTGGCAGCTGGACGCGGGTTCGTCGGTGTCGGTACAACGGCTGTTCGAGTCGATGCGCCTATTCGTGGCGCCTCGCGTGATCGCTCCGTTCCTGGAGGCCTACCTCGTAGTGGCGGATCGATTGGCCGACCATGACCCTGAATCTGTGATTGATCAGGACGCCCTGATCGAGCAGTGTTTCGGTGTAGGCCAGCAGTGGTGGCTGCAGCGCAAGCTTCACAGCCCGGAGTCGATCTCGAAGGACCTGTTCCGCAACGCATTGAAGCTGGCGGACAACTTCGGTTTGATGGGCACCGGTGGCCAGGATCTGCGGGAACGCAGGCGTGCGCTGGCCGACGAGCTTCGCGAGTCGGTGCGGAGAGTTCGGGCGATTCGGATGCTCTCCCGTAGCAGATGGGAGGCCGAGTTGGATGTCTGACATCGAGTGGCTCATAGACGATGTCGAGAACAGCCCTTGGGGGCCGCGCGTTGGTGCCTTCTTCGCGTTTGACGGCACGCTGATCAGCGGCTACTCGGCTGCGGCATTCTTCGAGCAGCGCTTGGAGCACGGCGAGATCCCGCTGAAGGACCTGCTTCACACGACAGTTGAGCGCGTCGCGGTGGAGCGTCGTATCCACGACGTGTCGGAACTGATGCGTATCGGCATCGAGGCGCAGGCGGGCCAAAGCTATGAGGAGTTCGAAGGCTGGAGTCGCAAGGTCTTCGCGAAGAGGATCTCGGGGATGGTGTTCCCAGAGGCACGCACCTTGGTGGATGCGCACCTGCGGATGGGTCACACGGTAGTTATTGCCTCATCGGCTACGACGTTGCAGATCGGCCCGACCGCTGAGGATTTGGGAATCAATCACCTGGTGTGCACACAGATTGAGGTGAATGACGAAGGTGTTGTGACTGGCCGACTGGACGGTGAACTGTGCTGGGGGCCGGTGAAGGTCGACGCATTGAAGCGTTTCTCGACAGACCACGATGTTGATCTTTCGCGCTCATTCGCGTACTCGAATGGCTCCGAGGATCTGCCAATGCTGGAGTCGGTCGGCAGGCCGAGGGCAGTGAACCCCGACGCGGACCTGGCCAAGGTTGCCCGAAAGCGGCGGTGGGGTATCGCCCATCTGAAGCTTCCCCCAAAGACGACTCCGATCACGATCGCTCGCAGCGCTGCCGCTGCCGGGGTCTTCGCCGCCGGTGTCGTGACAGGTGCGGCGATGGCGGTTCTCAACCGCAACCGCACGGTCGGCGCGAACGTCGCCGCGACTGTGGGATCCGACCTGACGCTGGCTACAGCGGGCGTCGAACTGAGGGTCGTAGGTGAGAAGAACGCATGGTCGCACCGACCGGCGGTGTTCATCTTCAACCATCAAAGCCAACTGGATGTGTTTGTACTGGGCTCTGTGCTGCGGCGTGACTTCACTGGGGTGGCGAAGAAGTCGCTGGAGCATGATCCTCTATTCGCCCCTGTCGGCTACCTGGCCGACGTGGCGTACATCGATAGGGCGAACACGGCGAAGGCGGTTGAGGCGCTTAGGCCGGTAGTCGAGGCTCTGAAGGGTGGCAGGTCGATCGCGATCGCCCCAGAGGGAACAAGATCGCCAACGCCTAGGCTTCTACCTTTCAAGAAAGGGGCCTTCCACGTCGCGATGCAGGCGAACGTGCCCATAGTCCCGGTAGTGATGCGCAACTGTGGCGAGCTGATGCGGGCCCACTCCTACGTGGTGCATCCGGGGACGGTTGACGTGGCAGTCCTCCAGCCGATCTTCACGAAGGGCTGGAACAAGGAGAACCTGGACTCGAAGATCGCCGAGGTGCGCGGCATGTTCCTGAAGACACTGGCGAACTGGCCTACGCGTTAGGCAGCGGGCGCCTGGCCCAAGGGAATGGGTGCCAGTCCCAACGGCCAGACCGCTGCGAACGCTGGGCTGGCAAGCACCTTAGCCAGGGCGGCCCCGGAGTCGGGTGGGAGCATGGCGCTGGCACTTGCGGATTCCGGCACCGTGCCGAATCGCCAGACATAGACCTCGGCTCCGCTGCGCCGCCAGGTCCGGGGCTTCCACTTGTGCTCCTGGACAGTTTCGTCGCCGTGCCAGTTGGAGTCGCGAACGCGGTACGTACCCGGTGCGAGCAGATCCACAACGATGGCCGTGTGAAGCACCGAGTTCCCGTCAGCGTCGCGTCTGGGCGGGGAGTCCGATCGTTTGAAGCGCCGCGTGATGACTTGGATCAGGTCGCCGGGTTGCGCGTCACTCAGATTCACACGAACTCCGCCAGCTCGGCGATACGAGCCGTAGTACGCGCCGCCGGGCGTGCCGTAGCCGCGTACCCGGTGCTTGACGTGGCGCTGCTTGAGCACGCTGTTGACTACGGCTTGCGCGAAGACCTTGCACTGCCCGCCGTATGAGCCAATCTCGGTGGCCAGCCCCTGGGATGAGATCAAGTCATTGGAGAATTCGTGAGCCTGCGCCGGAGATGCCGACACGAACGCAATGCTGAGTGCTACGGCGAGTCCAACTCCCGCAGCGGGGCGCGCCAGCCCAGGGAATCGATCGAACACTTTCACCTCGCGGAGTTCATGAATGGGCTGCCGACCTGCCGCGGTCTGGGCGGCCAGCTCACAGGTATTCGTGTGGTTCTGGAGTCCCTCCATGGTGCTGGAAGTGGCCGCTCAGCCCAAAACGACCGTTAGTGATCTTGACCACGCTATCGGTAGTGATCACTAGATGCGCGCGGTTTGGGGAAGTTGTTGATCATGGTGGGTGGGACCCGGACCCCGGCCGTTGTGCGGGAGCTCAGCCGCGCTCGTCTTGCGCGATGCTCCGGTGCCGCAGTGAATCATAGATGGGTTCTGAGCGCACGAGTGTCGCTGCGATCACGGCAACCGCGGCTGCTAGCAGTGCGGCCGGCAGCAGGTTCGTCGTCGCTGCCATCTCGGCCACGATCACAACACCGGTCAAGGGGGCGCGGACTACCGCCGCGAACATGGTTGACATGCCGACAAGGGCGAACGCTGCTGTAGGAAGTGCGAGGGAAGGGACGGCGAGGTTGACGACCATGGCGAACAGTGCCCCGCAGGTCGCGCCCAAGGCGAGCAAGGGGGCGAACAACCCGCCTGGTGTTCCGACGGAGTAGGACAGCGGCCCGAGGATCCAGCGGACCGCCAGGATGACTAGTACGACAGCCAGGGGCGGGGCCGCGGTCAGCATCTGTTGGCTGATGAGGGCCCCCTCCCCGGCCAGTGTCGGCGCGAACCAGCCGACGGCCCCGACGATTCCGCCGACAACCGCTGCTTTGGCCTCGAACGACAACTTCGGCACGCGCGTCATCTGGTCCAGCGACCAGATGACGGTCTTGTTGTAGGCGGCGCCGATGAGGCCAAGCATCAATCCGAAGAGGGAGTAGGCGGCGATTTCCCCCAGTGAGATACCCGGGGCGGAAGCCAGGGTGAACTCTGGGCTGTCTCCCAGGATTCCGCGCGATACGAAGATCGCGCACGCGGTGCCGATGATCGTCGCCGCTACGAGTCGCACTCGGAAGGCGCGGGTGAGTTCCTCGAAGACGAAAATCGCCCCACCTGTAGGAGCGTTGAAGGCGACAGCCAAGCCAGCGCCGGCCATGGCAGCTCCGAGATCCGTGTTGGCCGCCCGGCCGAGGCGGGCGAGCTTGCCGACGTTGCTGCCGACGGCGGCGCCCATCTGGACCGTCGGACCCTCGCGGCCCAGGGCCATGCCCGCGCCCATGGACAGGACGCCTCCGACGAACTTCGCCGGGATGACGCGTTTGTGCTCAAGTGGAAGTTGGTCGCGCACCTCGCCTTCGACTCGCTGCACCCCGCTGCCTGAAGCCGCCGGAACCCACCGCACGATCAGGCGCGCCAGAGCGACAGCGATCCCCGCAGCGGTGATGATCATCAGAGTCCCGGCCCACGGCGTGCCGTGCAGGAACTCAACGGATTCGATCCGGGCTTCGTCGGCGCGCATCAGCGTCCAACGGAAGGCAGCCCCGAGAAGTCCGGTAATCGCACCGGCCGCCGCAGCCGCGACCGCCAGCACTACTAGGCCTCTGCCCGGTGCCGTTGGGTCGTCCGGAACGGGAGGGAGTGGTTCCTCAGGTGTCTGTGTCACCCCGTTTGGGCCTACATTCCACTCGTGCGCGGGGACTGCCCTAGAGTCACCGCGCCACCGTCGGAGTCGATTCCGGTGGACGAGTCAGGTGCCCAGTGGGCCGACATCTTGCGAAGCATCCGCATCCACGCGTGCCTGAAGTACTGGCGGCACGCATCCCATTCAGGGCCGACGCCGAACCCGAGCTGCGTCAACTCAACTTCCGTGCCCCCAGAGTCAGGGCGCATCGAAAGGACCACCCACGTGTGGGCTAGGTCGCCCGGGATATGGCTTGGGCTAGGCCACGTGAACGACAGCATGCTCTCTGGGACGTAGGACAGGATCCGGCATCCCTCCGTGCCGCGTTGACCCTCGGCCCCGTCCGGCAAGAACAGCAGCTCGAAGGCTCCGCCGATTCGCAGATCGATCTTTGCCTCCGGCATTGGCCACCAGGTGCGTATCGCCTCACTGTTGGTCCAGGACCTCCACAGTTCCTCAGGTGAGGCCGAGACCCGGATCGACATCGACAGGGGCTGCGCGCCGATACCAGCCTCCGCCACGCGGGGGGCGTGAACGACTCCCAGATACGCCGCGAGCATGTCCTGCGTCATGACTTCGAACAGGACATTGTTCTCGATCCACAGTTCCAGGACGTTGAAGCCGCCCCGGTCGAGCTGCACGCAGCGCCAGCCGACGCGGCGCGCGATCTGGACTACTTCCTCGATGGTTTTGCTGACCGATATCGCCGCGTGGGTTGGCGAGCGGTCCGGGGCGAAGTAGTTGTGGCAGAAGCGGACTTCACCGTCGGCGTCGTCAGGAGCCAGCTCGGTGCCGTGCGGGTAGATCTCTATGGCTGTGCCAGCTTCGTCGGACGCCCACACGATGTATCCGTCAGGCCACGGGCCCAGCTCGCCGACCTTTCCATTGGTGAGTTCGGCGATCGTCTGGGCGACGAGTTTCGTTTCCTTGGCTGCGATCGAGACGTGATGGAGCATGGGGACACTTTTCCACCAGAAACGCCGATATCCCAGCGGCGCGCGGCATCTACCGCCAATTGGAGTGGACCCGGACCGGTGAACGGCCATAGGTTCAGTACTGGCGGCAAGCGCCTCCAAGCCGGTCCGGCGATTGGAGTCTGTGATGAAGTACCCGAGCGGAATGCCTGGATGGGTGGATCTTTCAACGACGGACACGGAGTCTGCTCGGTCGTTCTACACGAAGCTCTTCGGATGGACTGCGGTGGATCTTCCGACACCCGTTGGAGTGCCATACACGCAGTTCATGAAAGGCGGGAAGCTCGTCGCGGGCATGGCCCAGCAGCCCCCCGACCTGGCTGCGGCGGGAGTGCCGTCCATGTGGAACACCTACGTGCTGGTCGAGAGCGCTGACTACGTTGTATCCGTCGCGGAGCAGTCGGGTGGCAAGACGGTGATGCCGGCGATGGACGTGATGACCGCCGGTCGCATGGCAATGCTGGCGGACCCGTCCGGTGCGGTCATCGGGGTCTGGCAGCCGAGGGCACACGAGGGCGCTGAGCTGTTCAACGAGCCCGGGTCGCTGACTTGGAACGAGCTTCAGTCCTGGGACCTGGAGGCGGCTAGGCCGTTCTACTCGAAGGTATTCGGTTGGCGCTGGGAGGATGGCGGGGATGGCTACCAGGTCGCACACCTCGACGCCAAGGGAGGCGAAGACACCAGTGTCGCCGGAGCCATGACGATACCGCCGATGGCCCCGGCTGAAGCACCGAGCTGCTGGATGGTCTACTTCGCGGTCGAGGACCTCTCGGCCACGATTGAGGCGGCGACGGGGGCTGGAGCCACGGTCTTCTTGCCCCCGATGGAGATATCCATGGGGAAGTTCGCCGGGTTGATTGACCCGACCGGGGCGATGTTCATGGCGTTCCAGTCCTCCAGCGGCTGAGTCTCCGACCGTGGCCAAGCACATCATTGAGCTGGTGCCCGGCGTGTACCGGATACCGACGCTTGGCAACTACATCAACTCGTACGTGTTCTCCGACGATGATGGCTTGACCCTCGTTGACGCGGGGCTGAAGTGGCGGGCGCCTGGGCGTATTCGCTCGGCCCTGTCAGCGATCGGGCAGGACGTGTCGTGCGTGTCACGGCTGATCCTCACCCATGCTCACGTGGACCACGCTGGCGGTGCGGCTGGCCTGGTTCGTGACGCGGGCCTCGACGGAGTCATCATCCACGTCGATGACGTCCCCTTCGTGACGTCGGGTCAAGCGCCACCCGCTGATCCGGGCGTTCGTGGCGCCCGGTTGGCGGCGCGGATGCCGTGGGGCGGGTTCGACCCAGTGCAGGTAGGCCGCGCTGTCGTGGGCGAGGAGTTGCTTCCGGTCGGCGGCGGGCTACGGGTGATCCACACGCCCGGCCACACGCCCGGCCATGTTTCGTTGCTTCACGAGCCGTCAGGAGTGCTGATCACGGGGGACTCGATCTTCAACATGAACAGTCGGCTCACGTGGCCGTTCGCCATGTACTGCACGTCGTTCCGTCAGACGAAACAGACAGCGCACGTGCTTGGCGAACTGGATTACAAGATCGCTGCGTTCACCCACGGTCCCGAGATCCGCACAGGCGCCCGGGAGGCGGTCCGCGGCTTCCTGTCCCGTGCCGCGTAGGGGAGGGCACGTGACCGAGGCGGTCCGCCCTAATCGGGACACGACGACGATGGCCTGCTACGGGCTGATCTCGACGTGGGCATTCTTCATCTACTTCGTCGGTCCCGTCACACCACTCATCTCACAGGAGATGGGCGTGTCCACGACGCTGGCCGGGTTGACGGGCTCGGCTGTCGCGGTCGGGCTAGTGCTCTCCGGCGTGGTGGGCCCGCGGATGGTAGGAGCGACCGGAAGGCGCGGCGCCCTTTTGGCGTCGGTCGCGGTGATGGCTATCGCAGCGTTGATGTTGTCCGCGGTTCCAGGGTTCGCCGGGATACTTGTGTTCATAGGCGTGTGCGCGCTGTTCGGTGCCGTGCTGGCGAACACTGCGACGGCCGTACTGTCAGATCGCCACGGGCCAGGCGGTGCGAGAGTCATCACGGAAGCCAACGCGGTAGCAGCGTGGATAGGCCTCTTCGCACCGGCTGTGCTGGGAGTCATGGCCGGGCTGAGTTGGGGATGGAGACCAGCGGCAATCGTGATCGCATTGGTTGCCGGTTCCATGTTCCTGGTCGCCCGTCGCACGAGCTCCGCTGACGTTGGCGCGGTACACCCCGAGCGCGTCGTCCGCCCGGCTACCGACGAATCCGCGAGAGTCAGGATGCCGACCGCGTTCTACTGGTGTCTGGTCGGTGTCGCGGCAGCGGTCGCGACCGAGTTCAGCATCAACTTCTGGGGGGCTCTGCTTGTGGCTCAACGCACGGGAGCGGACCTGGCTACAGCAACGGTATTCATGAGCGTTCCAATCGCGGGTGTCGCGCTCGGCCGAACCCTAGGTGCGCCGCTGGTTGCTCGGGTGAGCGCCAACCGCCTGGTTGTTGGAGCCTTCTTGCTGGCTGGAGTGGGCCTGGCGATCATCGTCGCCGCACCCGTTCTGGAGCTATCGGTCGCAGGGCTGCTGGTCGCTGGCCTTGGGATATCGCTGCTCTTCCCGTTGACCCAAAGCCTGGCGATCTCGAACTCCGGCGGTCGGTCGGTCCACGCTGTCGCACTGGTCGCCGTCGCCATAGGCGTGAGCATGGGGGCCGCCCCATTCGCGCTCGGGGCGCTCAGCTCAGCCATCGGTATCGTGCCGGCGTTCGGCCTTGTCCCTGCCGTGATCCTTTCCGGGATCGTCTCAGTCTGGGTTCGGACGCGCCGCGCCTGAATGCCGATGCCTTCCAACTCCGCGGGAGATGATGCCGGGGGAGGGTCATCAGGATCGAGGGCATCGTGAGGCACAAGATCGTGCTTGTCGCTGTCGCGGCGGCCGTGTTGTTCGTCATCGCCTTCCGTGCGCCCGTGAGCTCCGACACCGAACCGACCACCGTCACCCGTGCCGATGGGGCAGCGGTTCTAGGCAGTCGTTCAGGTGTGACCAGTCCCCCCGAATCACAGCCAGGAATCGACGTGGAGAAGCTGGCGCCCGGAGAGCAGCCTCCCCAGCTAGTCGTGGTGTCGGTCGATGGGAGTTGCGAGACAAGGGGCGGCACCATCCGGAAGTTCATGGACGTCGGCAACAGCGTCGGGGCTCACTTCACCTTCTTCATCACAGGCCTGTGCCTACTCCCTGAGGGAAGTCGCATGCTCTACCGTCCGCCTACCCACGCCGCTGGCCAATCCGACATCTCCTTCGCTGACGCCGACATGGTCGCTGAGCGAGTCCGGACATTCACGGACATGTACCGATCGGGCCACGAGATTGGCACTCATTTCCTCGGTCACTTCTGTGGAGAAGACAAGGGAGTCGGCACGTGGTCGACCGATGATTGGCGCAGTGAGATCGAGCAGTCGGCGAGGTTCCTGGACGAATGGGCGGCCAATAACCCCCAGGTCCAGGGCGTTGACCCCCTGCCGTTCGATTCCAGCGTGATCAAGGGTGACCGGACCCCATGTCTGCTGGGCCAGCGCGGCCAGATGTGGAAGGCGTTCGAGGAGGCCGACTTCGCGTATGAAGCCTCTGATCCTGGAGCTCTGCAGTGGCCGCGGAAGGTCCACGACGGCAAGCTGTGGCAGTTCCCGTTGCCCGCCGTGAAGTTGGCCGGGACAGGCAAGTGGGTTCTGTCGATGGACTACAACTTCTTGTACAACCAGAACAACGCTCAGACCAACGCGGATCCGGCCAAGTGCGCCAGTGTCGAAGAGCAGACCTATCGCACGCTCATGGATTCACTGACGGCTGTCTACGAGGGAAACCGGGCTCCGCTGATCACCGGCTCTCACTTGAATGACTGGCTGTGCGGGGCGTACATCAACTCACTGCAGCGCTTCATCGCTGATGCCGCTGGCAAGTACCCGGATGTGAAGTTCGTTAGTTTCGCGGAGCTGGCGCAATGGCTGGATGCCCAAGACGCCGCCGTCCTGGACGAATTGCAGTCAAGGCCAGCACAGCGGTATTAGGCCCAGTGGCACCTCGTTAGCGTCGCTTTTCGCAACGATTTGGCAACATCACAGAAATGTCGCATTCATGTCGCGCTGATGCTTGCGTATGTCTCGTCGAGCTGCCACCATTGATGATGTGAGTTCATCATCTCCTTGCTGCCCCAACTGTGGAGAAACCGCGCGAGTCATGGACAAATGCGTGGACTACTCCACGACGCGCGGACCTATGACGTCCTACGAGATCATCCAGTGCGATGCGTGCCATGAGATGTACTTGAGCCGCAGCTCGGCCCAAGCCTCACACGCCTGAGCGCCACGACCCATTCCTTCCGGGCTTCTTGTCAGGCGGACTCTCCCCCGATGTCCGTCTGGTACGCGTCGTAGACCGTGAGGATTTCTCGTTCCTCGTGATGCCGGATCCTGGCCAGCAGCGCACGGATGGCCTTCTTGACCTGCACGGACCTGTCGGGGTCTCCGGCCGCTTCGCCGGTGAGAACACGGACCCGTAGTAGGTCGGTCAGGAGAGCCTGACCCTCTTTGTCGAGGCGCCGCAGTCGGGCTGTCATATGCGGTGCATCCCGCATGATCTGATCAGACATCGCCCGCCAGGCTTCATCCACATCAGCCATCAGGCGACGAGCGAGTTCGTCTAGGTCACTGGCGAGCTGAGCCCACCATGATTCCGGGCCGCGTTGGTCTTCGAGCAGTCCTCCTATCCTCCTGGAAACCTCGGATATTGGACTGCGGGGCGATGGAATGAAGCTTGTCATCGTTGTCACCACTCACCTCCTCCTGGTTGGGTCAGCTTCCCGAGCCGACGCCATGGTCCCAAGGTGCGCTAGATCGGAGCACTTCGCGAGGTAGAGAGGGTCCCAATTCAGTCGCAGTTCCATCTCGCGGTCTCGCGCCGTCCGCCCGTTCCGGGTTAATCATGACATCCGCAGACCTGCTTTGAGGCCGTGGGCGGTGACGACCGGTGAAAATCAAGTCTGGTTCGCTCGCGGAGTCCTGCGCGGGATTGGGACCGAAGGGGGCGACATCTCACCCCGCGCGTCCACGGACAGGACAGCCAAGGTGACGTCGTCGCGCTGCCAGTCCACTGATCTGCTCCTGGCCCCGGCCAGGATCCGCGAGGCGATTTCGGCTGGCGATGTCGCGCCGCCATGCATTCGTTCGACCAGCGCCAGCAGGCCCGCTGTCTCCAGCTGACCGCCTGCCGAGTCGTGGGATTCCACCAAGCCATCGCTGTAGACAAGCAGAAGATCACCTGGCCGGATGCTGGTCTCGGAAGCCTCCCAAGGCCCTCCTAGCCAGGACAGCAAGGGTCCGGTACGACCCAACTCAGTCGTTCTTCCATCGGCGTGGTGGAGCAGGGGGGGAGGATGTCCCGCATTGCCCCAGCGGACCAGCCCCTTGCTTGGGTCGACGCAGACGATGGCGAGTGTGGCGAACTGACTCGGGTCTTCGGAGAAGTTCCTGGCAGCCATCGTTAGGGCCTCATCTGGCCCCCAGCCAGCCGCCATGATCATGGCCAGCATGTGCTTCAGGCGCATGGCAACTACACCTGCTCTGGGTCCGTGGCCGGAAACGTCCGTCACGATCAGCGCCATTCCGCCGTCTGGGAGAGCGATGCTGTCCCACCAGTCACCGGCAAGGACACCTTCGGCAGCATGGACTTCTCCGTGAACAGTGATCCCCGGGACACTCCGATCCGTCGTTGAGGACAGTTCATCGCGAATCGCCGCCACGATGGGGGCTCGCTGTTCCAGAGCCTCGCGGGCGGATCTGGCTTCGTCGATCTCAGACACTAGTTGCCGACGCATGGACTCGGCGTCGCGGCCGACAGCCGCGAGTTCAGTCGGGCCGCTCGGGGCTATCGGCCGGTGGTGATGGCCGCTGCTGGCGACATCTCGGATCTCGATGCTCAGGTCGTTCAAGGGAGCCAGTACCCAGCGGAACAGTAGGACTCCCGCCCCGAGAAGTGCCAGCATCAAGAGGGCCGCCGAGCCCGCCAGCGCCCTGGAGAGGCGACCCGTCAATTCCGACAGATCCCGGAAGCCGGACCGCTGGGTGCTCGAGATCTCGTCGCGCAGTGCCGTCGTGTCCGTGACGAGTTGCTTGAAGCTTGTCTCGCTCGTCTTACTGGTCGCTAGCCGCTCCGCCGCGGATTCATCGCCGGCCTGCCTAAGATCGATCGCCGGGCGCGCCACCGTGCGCAGGTACCGTGAGCGGCTCGCTGCGGCATCTTCGATGAGTGGGCTAACCTCTGGGTATGAGCCGAGCAGCCTGTTCAACGCGTCCAGGGACAGACCCGAACGCGTCTTGGCGGCGACGAACGTTTCGAGATCGGCTTCCTGCCCACCAACGACGTACCTGATGAGCCCGCGCTCCATGGCGGAGTTGGCCAGTGTCAGTAGTGCCACTTCCTCCGCTGCCGGCTCGTACACAGCGACGACCTGGTCGGTCGTCTCGATCACGCCGTAGGTGCGCACGCCCATCACCGTGGCGACGGCCACGAGCGCCAGAGCTCCTATGCCCCCGAGCCAGAAGAGCAGCGCCTTCAGCGACAGGCGTTCCCGGAATCTGGCCATGAATGCACGCTAGCCGCTGGCGCGCTGGCTTTTGGCGTCGTGCCCGGCACTTCGTACAGTGGTTGAGTGAAACACCCCATCCTTCGCGGCGACCTCGCCGAACTGCCCGTCTACCGGGCGGGCGAGCGTCCGAGCGTGGAAGGTAGCCATTCGCTAGCCTCCAACGAGTCGCATCTAGGCGCGTTGCCCGGTGTGATGGAGGCGATCGAACCTGTGTTGCATCGCCTGAATCGGTACCCAGATCCGTCTGGGGCGGCCCTGGCCAAGGCGATCGCCGAGTTCTTGTCCATCGACGTGGAGTCGATCGTGCTCGGTACAGGTTCTGTGGGTGTGTGCCAGCAGATCGTTACCGCGGCCTGCGCGCCTGGTGATGAGGTCATCCATCCTTGGCGATCGTTCGAGGCGTACCCGATCATCTCCCGACTGGCTAGTGCCCGGTCGGTGGAAGTACCGCTCACCGACGACGGCTCGCACGACCTTTCTGCGATGGCAGCTGCGGTCAGCGAGCGCACCCGGGTGATCTTCGTCTGCACGCCGAACAATCCGACTGGGACGGCGCTGACGCGCGAGGAACTGGATGACTTCCTTGACCGCGTGTCTCACCGCGTACTAGTCGTCATCGATGGCGCCTACCGTGAGTACGTTGAGCACAATCCGGCTGCACGCGGCCTAGCTGACTGCCTCTCGGCGGCTAGCGGCAGGGCCAATGTCGTGGTTCTGCGTACGTTCTCGAAGGCCTACGGACTCGCCGGATTGCGGGTCGGCTACGGGATCGCTGTGCCTGGGGTGGCGGAGGTTCTTCGAAAGACCGCCATGCCATTTGGTGTCTCGTCGGTGGCGCAGGCAGCGGCTCTGGCGTCGCTTGCCGCCCAGGATGAGTTGCGACTGAGGGTCTTGGCGGTCTCGGCCGAGCGCGCGCGGGTTGTCGCCCGGGCCCGGGCATTGGGCTGGGAAATACCGGAGTCGCACGGCAACTTCTACTGGCTGGCTCTGGGCGACCGGTCTGAGGAGTTCGCTCGCGACTGCCTGCGGGCGGGGGTTTCCGTGCGGAGTTTCCCTGGTGAGGGCGTGCGCGTCAGCGTCGCCGAACCCGAAGCTGGAGACCGGGTGCAAGCGGTACTTGAACATTTCTCGCCGCCACGCGCCGAGTAGGTACCGGGCCTAGCGCGCCCCGATCGACTTGAACAGGGCTAGAGCCTCTGGCGTGTTCCACTTGACCGCTTGCTGGCCGCCGACCCAGTAGCTGTCGGTCTCGATCGGCACAGAAGTGGACTCTCCCCAGCCCGCCGACAGCATCGTCATCGCGATAGCGAGCCGGGACTCGGCGATGAGGCCGCTGCCGTCATCCACGGTCAGCGCTGAGCCAGCTGTGTGGTCGACGTTGAACATCTTGATGGGGTTCAGCCACGTGAGCGGATTGGCGGTCTTGGCGACGACCGCCCGAATGTACTCCTGCTGGCGCTCTTGGCGTCCCTCGTCGCCCTTCGGGTCGGAGTAGCGCATCCGCACATACGCGAGCGAGGTCTTGCCGTCCATGACCTGGCAACCAGCGTTCACGTGGAGGGCACTCTTGTCGTCGTTGTACTTCTTGGTGGGGCAAAGTGTGACGCCGCCCAGGGCGTCCGTAATCTCGGCGATGCCGCCCATCCCGATCTCGACGTAGTGATCAACGTGCACTCCCGTGCTCTGCTCCACGGCCTGGATTAGCAGTGGCGGCCCGCCGAGGGCGAAGGCCGCGTTGATCTTGTTGGCGCTGCGGCCTGGGATCGGTACCCAGGAGTCACGCGGAATCGAGATGAGCGTTGGTTGCCCGAACAGTGGGACTTGCAGCAGCATGATCGAGTCCGTGCGCTGGCCCTCGACGTAGCCGGTGTGCAGCTCCTTGCGCTGCTTCTTGGTGAGCTTCTCGCGCCCGTCGGAGCCGACTAGCAGGTACACGTCTCCGGGCGTGTCCGCGATCTGGTTGGCTGGCATCGCCGCGACTTTGTTCACTGATAGTGCGAAGACAGCGACCAGGGCTGTCGCGTACATGAGTAGGCCGATCAGAATCCACGCCAAGATCCGTCGCCATCGGTGCGGCTTGGGGGGCAACTTGGTCTTGGTCGTCCCTGGCGACGGGTGGGGTGAAGCTGGTTGAGCGGGGGGCACCGACCTAGCTTCGCGTATCGGCGGCTCGTCGCGGAACAGCCCCGTGAAATCGGACAGGCCCGTGTCGGTTATCAGATCGTGCCGGGGTGTTTCGCCGGCACCAGGTGTCGGCGGGACAGGTCCCGAACGCAGGAATCGTTCGAACTCGACAGGAACGGGGTTAGCCGTGACGGGGACATGGTCTGTCCTGGTCGCGTGGTTCGCTCCGCTGTTCAGCGGACGGCGGTGGTCCGACATGTCTTGAGTTTGCCCTCCCCTCGTCCGGCTACTCGCCAGGCGAGTGCTTGGTGTTATGACGTGCATCACGCGGTCAAATAGGTCCATGCGGGTGAGCGGGCAAGTTGGACTGCGGTTGCCCGCGGTAGCGGACGATGATGCAGGTATGAGTGCCTGGTTGTCTGGCGGTTGCTCGGTGTTGTCCGGGTTGCTGTTCGCTGGGCTCCTCACTGCCGCTCCGGCGAGCGCCTTGGATGTCGCCGAACAGCACATGGGGGCCACAGATCCGCTCGCGCGATGGACGCAGCCAGATGAATCGGCGACCGCCAAGCCCGGCGAGGTAATTGAAGGCGTCAGGCGCGGAGAAGAAGTGCGCGTCGTGTCAGTCAGGGAAGTCAACGGCCGCCCCAAGTTCGTCGAGCGGGACGCGAAAGGCAGACGCGCTGCGAAGGACCTGGTTGAGAGGGCTCAGGCCAAGGATGATGTTGTCGCTGTCGCCGTGGATACCAAGGTGCGCGTCTCGGCGTCGTCCGATGACACCAAACGCTCGGAGCAGTGGGCGCTGGACATGCTGGGAGCGGAGGATGCCTGGAGTGCCGCCACGGGTAACGGCGTTGTTGTCGCCGTGATCGACACGGGGGTTGACGGGAGTCATCCGGATCTTTCCGGCGCGCTCGTGTCCGGATACAACGCCAGGACGGATCAGGGCGACAGTACCTCGCCAGCGACTGATCAGCACGGGCACGGAACTCACGTGGCCGGAACAATCGCGGCTCGCGCCGGGAACGGGATCGGCATAGCTGGGCTGGCTCCTGACGCTAGCGTGATGCCGGTGAAGGTCCTGGGTGCCGATGGCAGCGGATACACCAGTGACGTGGCCGAGGGCATCGTTTGGGCTGTCGACCACGGAGCGGCGGTCCTGAACATGAGTCTTGGCGGTGGGAGCAGCTCAGTGATGGAAGCGGCTGTGGAATACGCGGTTGATGAGGGCGCGACTCTGGTCGCGGCCGCGGGCAACGATGGTTCGTCGTCCCCGTTCTATCCGGCCGCGTACCCAGGCGTGCTCAGTGTTGCTGCGATCAACTCCTCCGGAGAGCGGGCTAGTTGGTCCAACTACGGTTCGACGCTGGATCTGGCGGCCCCCGGAGTGAGCGTGTTGTCGACGCTGCCAGGCAGCACCTACGCGTCATGGTCGGGTACGTCGATGGCTTCTCCTCATGTCGCTGCGTCGGCGGCCCTAATTCTGGAGCTGGCGCCGACGAGCGACGTCGGTTACCTGCTCACCTCGACCGCCCTCGACCTTGGCAGCACCGGGTGGGACATCTACTACGGCCATGGGGGCGTACGCCCGCGTGTGGCCCTGGACGCCGTTGGTGGAGCGCCTCCGGAGGAAGTCGAGGAGCCCGAGCCCGTCAAGAAGGTCTGGAAGGCCAAGCAGTCGATCAAGGCCCGGAAGTCCATCAAGCGCACGAAGACGCGCAAGTTGCGCCGACTCTCAAACCAGGGAGTTCCGGTCGCCAAGTGGACTACGAAGTCCCCACGAGTGTGCGAGGTGTTCCACCCAGGGAAGCGTTGGCTGGTGCTCGGCAAGCGGCAGGGTCGATGTGTTTTGCGGGTCGTTGTTCCCAAGACCGACGACTATCGTCGGCTCAAAGCCAGGAAGGTCATCTGGGTCAAGTAACGTGGCTCGCGGACGGCCTGGGATTCTGCCGGGTCGGCGTGGGGAGGGCCAATGCTGCTTTCGGACCGGGACATACGCGCTGAGATGGCGGCGGGCCGCGTCATCGTGGACCCGTGCGATGAGGGCATGATCCAGCCTTCGAGCGTTGATGTGCGGCTCGACCGTTATTTCCGCGTCTTCGAAAATCACAGGTACCCGCACATAGATCCGGCCGTGGAACAGTCGGAGCTGACTCGGCTGGTGGAGCCGCCGGGGGACGAGGCGTTCATCCTGCATCCTGGGGAGTTCGCGCTGGCTTCGACGCTGGAGATCGTTACTCTGCCCGATGACGTGGCCGGTCGCCTGGAGGGCAAGTCCAGTCTCGGTCGGCTGGGACTGCTGACGCATTCGACGGCTGGTTTCATCGACCCGGGGTTCAGCGGTCACGTGACGCTGGAACTGTCCAATGTCGCGACACTGCCTATAAAGCTATGGCCGGGTATGAAGATCGGGCAGCTTTGCCTTATCCGGCTTTCGTCGCCCGCCGAGCACCCGTACGGGTCGAGCGTCTACGGCTCGCGCTACCAGGGGCAGCGGGGTCCGACGCCGAGCCGTTCGCACATGGGATTCCACCGCACGCCGGTCTGAGCGTTCCCCCGCCTCGGGGGGCAGGCGATGAATCAGGTCGCGTCGCCGTGCGACGGTTGCTGTGAAGTGCTAGGTTTTGGCCGAGAGCGGTGGACCCGCGCCGCTTCGGTGATTCGAGTTTAGGGAGCGTCATGTCAAGCGAGACCCCGAACGATCCGTACGGACCTCCCGCTGGGGGACCGCCACCGCCCCCTCCGCCGCCACCGCCCCCACCGCCCCCCGGCGGCGCGGGATCTCCCCCTCCACCGCCCCCTCCACCGCCACCCGGCACACCGCCTCCCCACCAGGGCGCTGGTGGATTCCAGCCTGCGGCCCCGCGCTTCAGCGTCGCTGACGCTTTCAACTACGGCTGGAAGAAGTTCCAGGAGAGCTGGACCTCATGGGTTCTGGCCACGCTGATTTTCGGCGCGGTGATGCTAGTCCTCAACTTCCTCTACAACATGGTGCTCGGTGGCATGTTCACGGCATCCACGAGTTACACGTATGACCCCACCACCGGTGCGTATGTCTACTCCACTGGCGGCATCCCGGGTGGCTTCATCGTGTCCATGGTGCTCTACGAAATCGTTGCGGTAGTCCTGTCCTGGATCTTCCAGGCGCAGTTCGTCCGCGCCGGACTGGAGAACACCAAGGCCGGCAGGATCTCGCTGGACATCTTCTTCAAGACCGCGCTCCTTGGCGCCGTTGTGCTGGGTGCCTTGATTGTCTCTGCCCTGACGCTTGTGGGCTTCATCCTGTGCATCGTCCCGGGTCTGGTTTTCGGGTTCTTCGCGCAGTTCTTCCAGTACTTCATCTTGGATCAGGGGCAGTCGCCCCTCACGGCGATCAAGTCGAGCTTGTCGTTCGTCAGCGGTAATCTGGCGAATGTGTTCCTGCTGTCGATCGCGAGCATCGTCGCGGTCGTCATTGGCGCGCTGCTATGCGGTGTCGGGCTGCTGATCGCCATCCCGGTTGTGGTGCTAGCGCAGGCCTACACGTACCGCGTGCTGAGTGGGCAGCCAGTAGCCGCCTGAAGGCCAAGAGCCTGAGGGCCAAGAAAGTAGAAGCGGCCCCGTCGATCACTCGGCGGGGCCCTTCCACGTCTTCGCCCGGATCCGGGCGGCGCTGCCAGGCCAGGGGAACCGCTGAGTGCTAGCTTCGGGATCTGATCGCTGGGCCGTCCGGCCGCAGCGGCTCAAGTAGAGGGAGCGGCATGTCAGGCGAGAATCCCAACGACTCGTTCGGGTCTCCCGCTGGCCCCGGAGTCCCGCCGCCGCCCGATTCGGGAGGTGCGCCAGGGTTCCCGACTGCGCCCCTTCGCTTCAGCCTCGACGAAGCCTTCAGGTACGCATGGAAGAAGTTCAAGCCGAGCTGGGGGTCTTGGGTCCTGGCGACGCTGATCTTCGGTGTGATATTGGCCGCCGTCTACGCTGCCCAAATGATCCTAGCGGTGGGGCTTTCCCCCGTTCCGAGAAACTCCTTCGACCGCGCGACCGGAGCGTACACGTACTCCACGGGCAGTTCGGGCGCGGCCTTCGCGCTAGTAGTGATCGCCTTGCTGGTCGTATTCCTCCTGTTGATGTGCATCTTCCAGGCGCAGTTCGCTCGTGGGGCGCTGGAGTGCACAAAGGCCGACAGAATCTCGCTAGGGGTGTTCTTCCGGGGGCGGTTCCTTGGAGCGGCCGTCCTGGCCTCTGTTCTGGTCGCCGTCCTCACACTCGTGGGCGTCGTGTTGTGCATTCTCCCCGGGATACTGGCGGCATTCTTCCTACAGTTCTTCTTGTACTTCATCTTGGACCGGGGGCAAGCGCCGATAGGGGCGATCGGGTCGAGCTGGTCGTTCGTGAAACGGAATTGGGTCAACGTCTTGCTGCTGAACCTAGTATTCGTTGGGGTCTACGCGATGGGCATCTTCGCGCTGTACACATTGATCATCATCGTGTCCCTAATTGTGATGGCTATCGCAAGCGCCGCAACTGGTGCGGCAACCGTTGTCGGTGTGATTCTCGGCATCCTGTTCGCGCTGCTGTTCATTGTCGCGTACTTCATCGTCGTGCCCGTTGCGCTTATTGCTCACGCCTACACGTACCGCGTGTTGAGTGGGCAGCCAGTAGCCGCCTGACGGCCAACAGCCAGAAGGCCAGGGAAGTGGAAGTGGCCTCGTCGAGAACCCGCACATCCCCCGCCTGGGGCGCTTTGGCGCGGGCCCGTGCTCGGACGCTGGGATGAGATGGTTCGAGAGGTCGCGAGAGTCTTGAGCAGCACGCAGTGCGCTCGACACGCGCAGTGCGCTCGACAAAGGTAGGATGTTAGAGACACATTAGAAGCTACTTTCTGCGGTCATTGTGTTCATCTGTGATCGCTAGGCGAAGGGAGCGGTAGCCATGTCAGGAGCTAACCGCGGCACCGCCCGCGTCAGCCGGACCAGCGGGATCGCCGCCGAGGTGCGGCTGTCCGATCAGGCGAAGGCGTTGAAGGACCTGCTGGGGCCGAAACTGATGGCCGTGACCATGGGCGTCCGGGGAGGGACTGTGGACAAGTGGATCGCCGGGAAGGTTGATCCGCAGTTCGAGAACGAGCAGAGAATCAGGACGGCGTACCAGATCTTCGATCTTCTCAAGCCGATGGAGGCCAGTCCGACTATCCGCGCATGGTTCATGGGAATGAACCCCCAGATGGAAGACCGCTCGCCCGCTGAAGCAATAGCCGAGGGTGAACTGCGCGAAGCTCTGGCCGCTGCTCGGGCCTTCCTGGCTGGGGGCTGAGCCGGGTGTCGAGCCGACGGGGGGCGGACACGGTCGAATGGTCAGACTGCATCTGGCGCGTCGCCCGACGCCGGGAACCAGTTCACTACAGCCAGATTGAGCCCCAGGATGAGCGGAGCAACGCTGGAAACCGCTTCGACGTTCCCGGCGGCGGGGTGTTATATGCGGCTGGCACAGTCGAGGCGTGCTTTGTCGAGACCCTTGCTCGGTTCCGTCCCACGAAGGGTGTTCGCGCGGCCGTCCACCATGACGAGGGCTACATGAATGCGGGGGCGCTCCCGGCGGCGTGGCGGGAGGATAGGTGCATCGCTCGCATCATGCCGGGGAACGGCTGTCTTCCCTTCATCGACATCGACAACTCAGACACTCTTACGTTCCTCGACAAGGAACTGCGCGCCGAACTGGGGCTGCTCGGAATCGACCAGCTCGACCGCGGAACGATCTATTCATCGGCTCGGGCCGTAACGCGTCTGCTCGCTCGGTGGGGCCCTTCCGCGCTCCGGGATCGAATCTGCCCGTTTGTGTCGCTATGAGCGCGATCTGCGGCAGGGTAGCAACCGTTTCGGGTCGATTGCTGCGCGGTGCCAGGTGATGGGGTCGGAGCTGGCGGCGTGAGGCTTGAAGCCGAGTCGGACCGGTCCCGTGCCTTGAGTCCGGACCCTGCGGCGTGAGGCTTGAAGCCGCCGGGTCCGGACCCAAGGCACGGCTCCGGGGCCAGCGCGGCTACTGCTTGATTGAGTCCAGCAGCAGATTGGCCACGTCGAGAACCTGGACACCAGCCGCTTGTCCCTTGGCCTTGCTCTCCGTCACTCCGTCGTCGAGCATCACTGAGCAGAATGGGCAGGCCACGGCGACCTTAGACGCACCTGTCGCCACAGCCTCGTCGGCACGGTTCTCGTTGATCCGCGTGCCGAGGGTCTCCTCCATCCACATGCGAGCGCCGCCGGCCCCGCAGCAGAACGACTTCTGCCCGGTGCGCTCCATCTCCACTAGCTGCGCGCCAGGTACTGCCGCGACCAGATCCCGGGGCGGCGTGTAGATGTCGTTGTGGCGACCCAGGTAGCACGGATCGTGGTACGTGATCGTGCCGTCCAGCGGTTTGACAGGCGTCAGCCGCCCTTCCTCGACCAGGGTCGCGAGAAGTTGCGAGTGGTGGACGACTTCGTAGTTGCCGTCGAACTGCGGGTACTCGCGAGCGAGCGTGTTCAGGCAGTGAGGGCACGTCACCACGATCTTCTTCGCTCCAGCCTCGTTCAGCATCTCGACGTTCTGCACGGCCTGCATGTAGAAGAGCGGCTCGTTGCCGGCGCGGCGGGCGGGGTCGCCGGTGCAGGTCTCGCCCTCGCCGAGCACCATGAATGACACTTCAGCCATGTGCAGCAGTTCGGCGACAGCGATCGTGGTGGCCTTGGCCCGGTCTTCGTAGGCGCCGGCGCAGCCGACCCAGAACAAGTACTCGACGTCGTCGGGGATCTTGTCCTCCCCTTCCATCCCGAACACGCGAACTGGGAAGTCGACTTCCTCGATCCAGGCGTTGCGGACGTTGGTGTTCATGCCCCAGGGGTTGCCCTTGTTCTCCAGGTTCTTGAACAGCCCGTTGAGCTCGGCCGGGAATTGCGTCTGGATCATGACCTGATGGCGGCGCATGTCGACAAAGTGGTCAACGTGCTCGATGTCCACCGGGCACTGGTTCACGCAGGCGCCGCACGTCGTGCATGCCCAAAGCGCATCGGCGTCGATGACAGGGCCCTCAGCTGGCCTGTGCCCCGATGGGTCGTATCCGTCCGTGGCGCGGTTCGGGTCGAACGAGCGGTCGCCAACGAGTTCCCTTTCGACCTGGGCCCGCACCCCGGCCGGCATCATGGCCAGCAGGGCCTCGTCGACCTCGCCCATCTCCGGGTTCTTGCCGTCGTTGGCCTTCTGCGCCGCCATGACGTAGGGGGCCTTATGGAAAGCGTGATCTCTCAGATTCATGATCATGAGCTTTGGCGACAAGGGCTTCTCGGTGTTCCAGGCCGGGCATTGGGATTGGCAGCGGCCGCATTCGGTGCAGGTTGCTACGTCCAGCAGCCCTTTCCACGTGAAGTCCTCGATGCGACCCCGCCCGAAAGTCGCGTCGTCGGCGGGGTCTTCGAGATCGATGCGCTCACTGCCTGAGTACATGGGAAGCAGCGGCCCGAGGGCGTTGGGACGGCGCGAGGTCCCCACGTTGATCGGGGCCGTGAAGATGTGCAGGTGCTTGCTGTGCAGGACTATCAGCAAGAACCCCATGATGACGCTGACGTGCAGCCAGAGTCCGATGGTCTCCAGCCATTCGTTCGCGGTCAGGCCGAGTGGCGCTAGTAGCTCGGCGGTCCACTCCGAGGCGAAGGCGCCTTGCATCCCGGCCTCCTGCGCGTTTCCCCCGAAAGTGTTGATCGCCGAGCCGTGAACGAGGAGGAGCGTCCAGACCACGTTGAAGATCATGATCAGAACGATCCACGCCCCAGTGGTGTGCGATCCGAAGAAACGGGACCAGCGTCCTTGCTGGGAAGGGTTCTGGCGTAGCCGCAAGATCGCGAAAACTACTAACCCAACAACTACCAGCAGCGCGAACAGGTCCTCCAGAAAGCGCACGACAGGCCACGTGCCGATGATCCAGAAGGAAAAGTTGTTGACGACGAGCTCACCGAATGCCTCGATGACGGTCAGGACCAGAACAAGAAATCCCGCGAACACGAGCACGTGCGCCACGCCCGGCACGGTCCACTTCAGCAGCTTCCTCTGGCCCAATACTTCGGTGACTTCGACTTCCGCGCGCACCGGCAGATGATCGGTTCGCCCTACTGCTGCCTGGCCGGAACGGATCAGGCTGTACAGGAAGAGCACCCGCCGCACGGCGAAAGCTCCCGTGATCGCGATGATGACTATTCCGACGATGGCCCGCAGTGCCATGGACGGTTCCATTCATGCCCCCAAGGTCGAGGTGCTGCTGCTCGGAGGCCATCTGTAAGGTCGATGGCCCTCCCCCGGGTCCCGATACTACTAAGCAGTAACTTCCCTGCCCACCATCCTGAACCGTGATCCTGTGATCATGCCCACAGTCATTGCGACCGGCGGCTTCGGCTCCGGAGCTTCGGTGAGTGCTACCGACTCAACAAGGATGAGCACCATGCGCTGAGAATCTCATAACTGGGGATGGACAACAGACGTGAGCATGTTGCATCATGGGCAGAGACTTACCAATCCGAGGTCATCGGATTGGGGTATCCGCAGACAAGAAGGAGACAACGCATGAGCCGACCAGTCGGGATCGACCTGGGCACTACCAACTCTGTCGTGGCCACTTTGGAAGGTGGCGAGCCGACAGTGATCGCGAACTCGGAGGGGTCCCGCACGACTCCATCTGTTGTCGCCTTCGCCAAGAATGGTGAGGTTCTGGTCGGTGAGGTCGCCAAGCGGCAGGCCGTTCAGAACGCGGATCGGACGATCCGGTCGGTCAAACGCCACATGGGAACGAACTGGTCGGAGAACATCGACGGCAAGAGTTACAACGCCCAGGAAATCAGCGCCCGCGTCCTGCAGAAGCTCAAGCGTGACGCCGAGGCGTACCTGGGCGAGACCGTGAGCGACGCGGTGATCACGGTGCCGGCCTACTTCAACGACGCGCAGCGTCAGGCCACGAAGGAAGCTGGTGAGATCGCTGGCTTGACGGTGCTTCGCATCATCAATGAACCGACCGCCGCCGCGCTTGCCTACGGGCTCAACAAGGGCGACAAGGAACAGACGATCCTGGTGTTCGACCTTGGGGGTGGCACATTCGACGTGTCATTGCTGGAGATCGGCGAGGGTGTTGTCGAGGTCAAGGCCACAAGCGGCGACAACCACTTGGGTGGCGACGACTGGGACCAAAAGGTCGTCGACTGGTTGGCCTCTGAGTTCAAGAACGCTCATGGGATCGACCTGACGAAGGACAAGATGGCGATGCAGCGGCTTCGTGAGGCCGCGGAGAAGGCGAAGATCGAGCTGTCGTCCTCGGCGCAGACCTCGATCAACCTGCCTTACATCACGGTCGACTCCGACAAGAACCCGCTGTTCCTGGACGAGACCTTGAGCCGCGCGCAGTTCGAGAAGATGACGTCGGACTTGCTGGACCGGACCAAGGCGCCTTTCCAGCAAGTACTGAAGGACGTTGGCGTCAAGGTAGGCGACATCGACCACGTGGTCCTGGTCGGCGGTTCGACCCGTATGCCCGCCGTTGTTGAAGTGGTCAAGAAGCTGGCCGGAAAGGAGCCGAACAAGGGCGTCAACCCCGACGAAGTCGTGGCTGTTGGCGCGGCCTTGCAGGCCGGAGTACTCAAGGGCGAGGTCAAGGATGTTCTGCTCCTGGACGTCACGCCGCTCTCACTCGGGATCGAGACCAAGGGCGGAATCATGACCAAGCTCATCGAGCGCAACACCACGATCCCGACGAAGAGATCCGAGATCTTCACCACAGCTGAGGACAACCAGCCGTCCGTGCTGATCCAGGTCTTCCAGGGCGAGCGGGAGATGGCGGCCTTCAACAAGAGGCTCGGTACGTTCGAGCTGACAGGGTTGCCGCCGGCGCCCCAGGGCGTTCCTCAGGTTGAGGTCACATTCGACATCGACGCGAACGGCATCGTGCATGTGTCGGCCAAGGACCTTGCCACCCAGAAGGTGCAGTCCATGACGATCTCTGGAGGGTCAGCCCTGAGCAGGGATGACATCGAGCAGATGACCCGGGACGCCGAGGAGCACGCCGAGGAGGACCGGAAGCGCCGCGACGAAGCGGAGACACGAAACAATGGTGAAGCGCTTGTCCATCAGACCGAGAAGTTCCTCGCGGAGAACCAGGACAAGATCGGTGAGGACGCGAAGTCCAATGTGGACGGACCACTCGATGAGCTCAGGAAGGCTCTGCAGGGCAGCGATGTCGATGCGATAAAGGCGGCCGTAGAGAAGCTCGCGACCGCGAGCCAGTCGCTGGGTGCGTCGATGTACGCGCAGGCGCAGGCGGATCAGCAAGCGGCTGGCGGTGGCGCTACTGAAGGCGCCTCCGACGAGGACGTGGTCGAGGCCGAGATTGTGGATGAGGACGAGGGCCAGTGACACAACCGGACGAGGAAGGTGAGGGTGTCCGCATCAGGGACAGTCGCCGGATAGACCCGTTGACGTATGAGGTGCGCGAGTCTGCGCGTCAGGCAGCTGACCTGGCCGCTGAGGCGGCTGAGTCGCAGGTGCCCGGCGAGCCGGAGGGTGACGAGTCAGCGGCCAAGATCGCCGAGCTGACCGATCACCTCCAGCGCCTGTCAGCGGACTACGCCAACTACCGCAAGCGCGTTGACCGCGACCGGGCCCTCCAGGCGGAGGTGGCGATCGCTTCTGTGATGGTCGATCTTCTACCCGTCTTGGACGATGTGGACCGGGCCCGCGACCATGGGGAGCTGGATGGCGGGTTCAAGGCCGTGGCCGATGCCATCGGTGGGCTAGTGGAGCGCAACGGTGTAAGTGGCTTCGGTGACGAGGGAGAGTCGTTTGACCCGACCGTTCACGAAGCGATGACGTCGGAAACGCGGGAGGATGTCGAGAGTCCGACAGTTGTCAAGGTCTACCAGCGAGGCTACAAGATGGGCGAGCGCGTGCTGCGGCCGGCGCGCGTCGGGGTCGCTGATAAGGAGTGACCACTTCCCCAGGCTTCGCTGGGCGCTGGGGGGAGAGGTCCCCCAACCGCCGCGCGAGTGTGAGGAGGTGACATGGGTGCGCAGGACTGGGTCAGCAAGGACTACTACAAGGTCCTAGGCGTGTCCAAAGACGCCTCCGCCGCCGACATCAAGAAGGCCTACCGGAAGCTCGCGCGTGATCTTCACCCAGACACGAACCCGGACGACAAGAGGGCTGAGGAGCGGTTCAAGGCTGTATCCGAAGCCAACTCAATAGTTGGAGACGCGGCGAAGCGCAAGGAGTACGACGAAGCGCGTGCCATGTACGGCGGCGGTGCCCGGTTCCCGGGTGGCGGCCAGCCGGGTGGAGCCGGTTTCTCGGACATTTTCGGCGGAGCGGGTGGCAACATAAGCGACCTGTTCGGCGGGATCTTCAATCGCGGCGGGCGGGGGTCGGGGGCCAGGCGCGAACGCCGAGGCGCCGACGTAGAGACCGAAGTGACTCTGTCGTTCAACGACGCGCTTGACGGTGTGACGGTGCCGTTGCGCCTCACGGGCGAAGGCGCTTGCTCGGTGTGCCACGGTACGGGCGCCAAGACCGGCACTGTGCCGCGCGTTTGCCCTTCCTGCCAGGGGAGCGGCCACACGTCCAGGAACGCAGGCGGGTTCGCGTTTACCGAGCCGTGCCAGCAGTGCCGTGGCCGGGGCCTCGTGGTGGACGATCCCTGCACCGCTTGTCACGGGTCGGGCCGAGCCATGAGCACGCGCACGGTGCAGACACGGATCCCGGCGGGCGTACGTGACGGTCAGCGGATCAGGCTCGCGGGCAAGGGAACTCCGGGGGAGGCTGGTGGCCCGGCCGGCGACCTCTACGTCGTGGTCCACGTGGCACCTCACCCGGTCTTTAGCCGCAGCGGCGACAACATCACCGTCACTGTTCCGGTGACCTTCCCGGAAGCGGCCCTCGGCGCACAGGTACCTGTCCCGATCCCCGGCGGTAGGGCGGTGACGGTCAAGATTCCGCCTGGCACCGGTAACAGACGGACATTTCGTGTGCGAGGCAAGGGTGCGCGGCGCCGCGATGGCACTCCGGGGGACTTGCTCGCGACAGTGGACATCGTCGTGCCCGAGAAGCTGGACAAGGAGGCCGCAGAGGCGCTGCGAGCCTACGAACAGGCGAGTGCGCAGTCAGATCCGCGGCTAGCGTTGATCCGTGACTCGGGCCCTCGCGCGGGATCAGGGGGGTTGTGATGGCGGCACGCATCAGGGCTGACGTTTTCTCCGGCCGCGTTCAGGCTCGCCAGCCAGGGCTCGATGACCCCGTCTATGTGATGTCAGTGGCAGCTACGTTGGCGGGCCTGCACCCCCAGACCCTTCGCCAATACGACCGGCTCGGGCTGGTCACGCCCGCTCGCAGCGGGGGGCGCAACCGGCTTTACTCCATGCGCGACATCTTGCGCTTGCAGCAGATCCAAAGACTAAGTGATGAGGGTGTGAACCTCGCGGGCATCCTGCGAATCTTGGACCTGGAAGCCGAGATCGATTCGCTTCGCGAGCGGCTGGAGGACGTTGTGGGCCGCGAGCGCTCGCGAGCGCTGGTTGTTTGGAGTCCTGACCGGAGGCGCCGGGCATGACCGGAATCCGACGACATGTTTGTCCGGGGGGTGGGCTTGCCCAGCCGCCGAGAAAAGGAGTCGACCGATGGACCTGAACCTCACGACCAAGAGCCAGGAGGCGATCAGCGCGGCGGTCGCGGGAGCCGCCGCAGCGGGAAACGCCCACGTTGAACCGACGCATCTGCTGAAGGCTCTGCTCGACCAGCACGACGGAATCGCGTGCGCGCTGCTGCAGTCGCTCGACATTGACCAGGGGGAACTTGCCGCCGCGACAGTTCGGATCTTGGAATCTCTGCCTAGCAGTACCGGGGCCACCGTCGCACAGCCCCAATTCAGCAACGCCCTTTACGGCGTGCTCAAGCAGGCACAGTCCCTGGCCGGCGAGCGCGGTGACGAGTACATCTCCACCGAGCACATGCTCGTGGCTCTGGCGGACGTGCCCCCAACCGGCGATCTGCTGTCCGGAAGTGGCGCGACCCAGGCCAGGCTGATCGATGCTTTGTCCAGCTTGCGGGGGGACGCGCGGGTCACGACACCAGACCCAGAGGGCACGTTTCAGTCTTTGGAGAAGTATGGACAGGATCTGACGGCTCTGGCTCGTGAAGGGAAGATCGATCCCGTGATCGGCCGGGATGCTGAGATCCGTCGGATCATCCAGGTCCTCTCGCGGCGAACGAAGAACAACCCAGTGCTGATAGGCGAACCTGGCGTGGGCAAGACGGCTGTGGTTGAAGGGTTGGCGCAGCGCATTGTCGCGGGCGACATCCCCGATTCTTTGCGTGGCAAACGGATCGTTGCCCTGGACTTGGCGGCGATGGTCGCGGGAGCCAAGTACCGCGGCGAATTCGAGGAGCGCCTGAAGGCTGTCCTGCGTGAGATCAAGGATTCCGAAGGCCAGGTGATCACGTTCATCGACGAACTTCACACGGTCGTCGGGGCTGGCGCGAGTGGCGAATCCGCGATGGACGCTGGCAACATGCTCAAGCCCATGCTCGCTCGCGGCGAGTTGCGGATGGTGGGTGCGACGACGCTTGATGAGTACCGCGAGCGCATCGAGAAGGACCCCGCACTGGAACGCCGGTTCCAGCAGGTGATGGTCAGCGAACCCAGCGTCGAGGACACGATCGGGATTCTGCGCGGCATAAGGGAGAAGTACGAGGCGCACCACAAGGTAGCGATCGCCGACCAAGCGCTCGTGGCAGCCGCGACCATGTCCGACCGCTACATCACCGGCAGGTTCTTGCCCGACAAGGCGATTGACTTGGTGGACGAGGCGGCGTCCCGGCTGCGGATGGAGATCGATTCCTCACCGGTCGAGATCGACGAACTCCAACGGGCTGTCGACCGGCTTCACATGGAGGAACTAGCGCTGAGCAAGGAGACAGACGAAGCCAGCGTTGAGCGGCTGACAAAGCTCCGGACTGACCTGGCCGACAGGGAGGAGAAGCTCGACGGACTGAAGGTCCGGTGGGAGCAGGAGAAGTCTGGACTGGACTTGATCGGCGAGCTGAAGATACGGATCGATGAGCTGCGCAGCATCGCTGAGAGGGCCACTCGTGAAGGTGATTTCGAGCAGGCTTCGCGGATCCTGTACGCGGAGATTCCCGCGCTGGAGCGCAATCTGGAAGAGGCTGTCGCCGCGACGAATGAGCGCGAGGCTGCCATGGTGGCCGAGGAGGTGACGGCCAATGACGTCGCCGGAGTTGTCGCGGCATGGACGGGGATCCCAGCGGGCCGACTGCTGGAGGGCGACACCCAGAAGCTGCTGAGGATGGAGGAGGAGCTGGCCAAGCGCGTGGTCGGCCAGCCTGAGGCGGTGCGCGCCGTCTCAGACGCCGTGCGCCGCGCCCGTGCCGGAATCGCCGACCCGAACCGGCCGACAGGTTCGTTCTTGTTCCTTGGGCCCACCGGCGTAGGCAAGACGGAGTTGGCCAAGGCCTTGGCCGAGTTCCTGTTCGACGATGAACGCGCTATCACTCGGATTGACATGAGCGAATACGGCGAGAAGCACTCGGTCGCCCGGTTAGTCGGCGCACCTCCTGGCTACATCGGGTACGAGGAAGGCGGACAGCTGACTGAGGCCATTCGCCGCCGCCCCTACGCGGTGGTCTTGCTCGACGAGGTCGAGAAGGCCCATCCCGAAGTGTTCGATATCTTGCTGCAGGTTCTGGACGACGGGCGCCTAACTGACGGGCAGGGTCGGACGGTGGACTTCCGCAACGCGATCCTTGTCCTGACATCGAATATGGGCTCGCAGTACCTGGTGGAGCAGAACGTCCCGTTCAGCCGACGCCGTGAGCTAGTGATGGACACTGTGCGGTCGACTCTGAAGCCGGAGTTCTTGAATCGCCTCGATGAGGCCGTGATGTTCCAGCCGCTTGGGACCGCGGAGCTTACCCGGATCGTTGACCTTCAGCTGGATCTGCTGGCACGGCGGCTCGCTGATCGGCGCCTCGTCCTGGACGTGACCCAGGCGGCGAAGGACTGGTTGGCGCTGAAGGGGTTTGACCCGGCGTACGGAGCCAGGCCGCTGCGGCGGCTAGTTCAATCGGCCGTCGGTGACTCTCTCGCTAGGGGGATCTTGTCCGGCGAGATCCGTGACGGTGACACCGTTGTAGTGGACGTCTCCGCCGAAGACATGGACGCGCTGTCGGTTTCCCGGGTCTAGCCTGAATGTCTAGCCTGCCCGGTCGCCGGCCCCGGGTCGTGGGTCGCGGGTCGCGGGGCCCCGGGGCTCTGCCTCCCGCCGAGTTAGCGGCCGTTCCCGACAAACGCGAATGTTTGGGTACAGACGCGCCCGTTGCAACGGTAGTTTCCTTGCGTAACGGTCGCGTTTGTCAGGAACGGCCGCTAACCCCGGGGGTGGAGAGGGGGCACCTCCTACAGCGGCGTTGGCTGGTCGTCTCCGGCGCCAGACTGGGTGGAGGAGACCTCTCCCCCGCCAGGCTGGGAGACCCCCAGCGGTGAAGTCTCGTCGTCGGCCCAGTCCGAGTACTCAGGCTCGGCTCGGCGACGGGCGCGGCGCTTGTCGTTCAGGAAGCAGAAGCCGAGCGCGAGTCCGACCAGAAGCAGAATCGGCAGAGCGAGTTCGAGCAGCGTGATGGGGTCTCCGGTAGGAGTCGCGACGGCCGCGAACACGAAGACCGCGAAGATGATGAAGCGCCACCATGACGCCAGCCGCTTGCCGGTCAGGACGCCGACGATGTTCAGCGCCACGAGTATCAACGGCGTCAGGAAGCCGACACCGAAGATGACGACCATCCGCGTGAAGAAAGACAAGTAGGTGTCGATCGGCATGTAGTTGGCCACCCCGCTCGGCGTGAATCCGAGCAGTAGATCCAACGCCTTGGGCAGGACCCAGTAGGACAGGAACACACCCGTCAGGAACAAGGGCACGGCCGCGCCGACGAACGCGAAAGTCCACAGCTTCTCGCGCTTGCGCAGACCCGGCGTGATGAAACGCCACATCTGGTAGATCCACACAGGAGAGGCCAGGATGACGCCGGCGACTGCCGAAACTTGGAGCTGCAGGGTGAAGGCTTGTGTGACCCCAGTGACGACGAGCTTGACGTCCTTGTCCGCGCTCTGGGCTGAAGCTATGACCGAGTCGATCGGTGCGCGGAGAATGGCGAAGATCTGGTCATAGAAGATCCATCCGACGACCGTGCCGACTAAAACCGCTAGAGCGCTCTTGACGACTCGGCTGCGTAGTTCGCGCAGATGATCTGTGATGGACATTCCACTGGGAGCCTCAGACGCCGACTCGTCAAGCACCCGGGTCGCATCCTCAGTCTGGTCCGTCGTCATCTTGACACCGCACTGATCGAAGCTAGCCGTCTACCTCGAGCTTGGGGGCAGATGCAGCCTTCGCGGGCTCTTCGGTCTCAGTTACAGCGGCAGGTTCCGTTGATCCGGCGACCGCCTGTTCGGGCTCATCCTCGACTAGCCCCTTCGTCTCGGCCTTGAAGATCCGCAAGGACCTGCCAAGCCCTCTCGCCGCGTCCGGCAGCTTCTTGTAGCCCCCGAAAAGCAAGAGAGCTAGCAGGACAATGATGATCAGTTGCCATCCTCTGACATTAGCCATGAACACAGCGTACGCCTGCTTTCGACCGCTGAGACCCGGCGGCAATGCGGGGTAAGCCACACCTGGTTGGCGGAAAGCCGACCTGGGGGGGACAATGGCCCGGTGATGGACGTTGGGTGGGGCGAGCTTCTCATTCTGGGCGTCTTCGCGCTGCTGATCTTTGGGCCGGACAAGTTGCCAAAGGCTGCGGCCGAGGCGGGGCGCTACGTGCGCAAGCTCCGGACTGTCGCTCAGGGTGTGCAGCAGGATCTCGCTGTCGGCGGCGTGGACCTGCGCGACATCAAGAAGGAGCTCGGCGGCTTGGCGGACATCAAGAGGGATCTCACCGGCCTGACCGATCTGCACCCCAAACGAATCATCACCTCCGCGTTGGCCGAGCCGACTTCGAGTCCGAACGGCTCCGAACCGGCGAGCGGCTCCGAACCGGTCGTGCTCAAACCAACGACCCAGTCGCCGTCGTATCTCGGGCCGAGCGCCTCGCCGACCAAGAAGGATGCACCGGCCGAGGTCGCTCCCGAGTCTTCTGCGACCGACGCCAGCTAGCTCGATCTGGAGTCCAACGCGACGATCGTCGACGTGAAGGCGATGGCCAGCCTCGAGCCCATTGACGGTAGCCCTGGCTCTTGGAGGAGAGCGGCGCAGCCGCTCCAGCTCGGCCCGCTCGTCGATGTCCAACGCCGACGGCGGGTCATCCATCGCAGCCCGCTTCACCGCCACCCACCGGCCTAGCAGCTGCTCCCCGCCCCCGATCTCGCCAGCAGCGTGTGCGATCGGGCGGCTGACCTTCAACGCGACCATAATCAGCACTGGCGCGAACAGCTACCGGCTCAAAACCAGCCGGAACCGCGCCAGATCGCCGAACCGCGACCGCAACCCGGAAACGCGGCCCACGGCGACACCGCCACCGACTCGTATGGGCCGGATGTGACGGGCTCGTCGTCTGACAGGAGACCTACGATCGCGGCAGCTACGCCCGCCTGCACCTGGGGGGCACGCAGCGACACAACAGATGACGTCCTGCCGCATTGGACCGAGGGGCCACGGCAGGCATGCGACGACTCGGGCTGGGGATGCTGCTCGGCGTCACCGCGATGTCAGCCGGATCCCACACCGAGCCCGGAGGGTACCGGGTGCCTGGCGACGCGGAGCCCGAGTTCCACCGTAGGCGATCAGTTACCGGAAACGCCCCCCCGTCAAGACGGGGGGGCGTTTCCAATCAGGCACCGAGTGGAGGCCCTCCGGTTGGAGTTCCCATACATCCCGGCCTCGGTGGTGTCGAACGGGCCCCATTCTGTGGTCGGGGGCGGCGCCCGTCAGGCGTTGGCCCGTTTCACTCGGCGCCGACGCCCGCTCCCGCGAGGCCAGAACCCGTCTCGACCCGCCCATAGCTGACCCAAAGGATTCCACCTCCGGCCAGCAACAGCGTCACGCCGATCCCGGCCAACAAGCCAGCGAGCGCCAGGCCCAACTGCAGTACGGAGGCGCTGACCGAACCCACACCGAGCTCGGCGATCAGGGCATGCGCGGTTGCGCTCCACGCCATCTCCCGAGCGGGTCCCTCGATCGGGTGCTCCCGGTCGAAGTCGGTCCAGTAGCGACCGTCGACGTCGAACTCATACGTCCCAGGCTTGAAGGTCTCGCCCTTGTACTCGACCGGCTCCTCCAGCACGACCGTCTGCGTGCCATTGAGGACGTGGTAGGCGATGGTCGCCATCTGGTACATGTACTCAGTGGCGGTGTTCACCAGGGGGTCGTTGGGGTCGAGGTCGGACTGAACGACCGGGTATTTCCAGTCCTCGGCGAGTACCTTCATGATCGCCTCGGCGCCCTCGGTCTTGCCACGGTCGACCAACTGGCCGTCCGCATTGTAGGTCAGGACAACGTTCTCCTTCTCGCTGAACGCCTGCAGGGAGCCGGAGCCGCCCTGGACCTTGGCGAAGGCGACGCCGCCACCTACCAGGAAGCCCAGACCGATGACGGCGAGTACCACCCCCAGCGTTCTCAAGCGAGTGTTCAACGCTCCTAGGCGAGTGCTCATGATTGATCTCCTTTGCTCTCTAGGCCGAAGCCCAGCGCTATTCGAGGCCTGAACTTCGGCCTAGGGCAAGTCTTCCTGAGTAACGAGGAAGCAGTCAAGAACTCACGGTGTGTCACCGGTCACTGTGGTAATCCCCTGGGAGAGCGCGTAGACGGGTCCCTCTCAGCATGACGTACCCATCTACACGCTTCGGGGGATTGACACGGGACATTCCGACGGTTGCTCGCCTTCTCCTTCACGTCATCCTGCCTCTTGAAGAGCACCGACATGGCCCCGTCAGTTCAGAGGGTTGGGTACGGCATCCTGGACTGCGGAGACCATCTGGTCGTTGTCGTACGTGTAGTTCCGCCCGGGAAGGACCCCGGTGTTCACCAGGGTGTTGGTCATCTTCCCGGAGGGCGGCGCGACCCAGAAACCAGACGTGCTGCTCACGCATGGCTCCCCAGCTGGCCCGACTATGGCCGTCCAGTCGGGCATGTGTATGGGGTCGAGAGCTGGGATCACGGGCAGCCATGCCCATATCAAGGCTGACCACCCAGCGGGCCAGCACCAGCCACTAGAGAGGCATTGTCCGCCGGTGCCACCGTTGACGAGGTTGGTCAGGAAGGCGTTCGATGCTCCCGGCTCCCCTTGAGGTGCGGCTGAACTTCTTCACCCCGACGAAGAAGGCCGTCGGCTACGCCACCACCACCGACGGTCGCAGGAAGCGCATCTACGACACCCCGGCCACACCGTGGCAGCGCCTGCGGGCATCGGGCGTGCTGGACGAGCAGCAACTCGCGGCCGTGGCCACCCGGATCGAGGGCATCAACCCGGCCGACCTGACCCGGCAGATCAACGCTATCCAGATGCGACTGCTCGACTGCGCCAAGGCCAAGACCGAGGCCCTCGCCGCCGCCCGCCACATCGATCTGGAAGCATTACAACCGTCAATCAACCGATTGGCCAAGGCGAAGTGACGCAAGCCCCCACGCGCTCACCATGCGTGAGGCACTTCGCCTCAGTAGTGCGATTCCCTCTGGGATTCCCCACCCGCAAGCGTGCCCGGTTCACCGTTGCTGACGCTGCCTGACCAAGATCAACAACCTGAGAACATGTCCGAAACCCTTGACACAGCCCGCTCAGCCTTCGTCGGGGAGTGTGGCGCTTTCACGCCTATGCCGGATGTACTCAACAACAATCGGAATCACCGAGATGAGCACAACCGCGACCAAGATCAGCTCGATGTTGTTCGCGACAAAGGGGATGTTGCCCAAGTAGTAGCCGGCGAGTGTCACTCCTGCAGCCCACAGCACTCCTCCGACTGCGCTGAAGGTCGCGAACTTGCGGAACCCCATCGTCGCGATGCCGGCGATCGCCGTGATGAAGGTGCGCACGATCGGTACGAAGCGGGCTAGCACGATCGCTCTCGAGCCGTATTTCTCGAAGAACGCGTGGGTCTTGAGCACGTACTCACGCCGGAAGAACCTCGAGTCGGGGCGGTCGAACAGACGCGGGCCGACCACCGCGCCGACCGCGTAGCCGACAAGGTTGCCCGAGACGGCGGCGATCATGAGAATCGCCACCGCCAGCCAGATGTTCAGCGTGATGATGTCGGACGCAATGAACAGCCCCGTGATGAACAAGAGCGAGTCCCCTGGGAGGAAGAATCCGATCAGCAACCCGCACTCGGCGAAGATAATCGCGACGACCGTCCAGAACGCCCACGGACCGAGCGACTGCAGTAGCTGCTCGGGGCTCAGCCAGTCCGGCATCAGGGCGAGCGTGCTCACTACGGGAGCCTATTGCCCCGGGTGTTCTGTCGGCTCAGTTGACCGCGCAAGACTCGACTGTGTCGCCGGTTGAGTGCGGCGTGAGTGCGACTGCCCTCGCCCTACGTCGGACCCGACGGCGTGAGGCTTGAAGCCTGGGGGTCCCCTCCCCCACTTCGTGGGGGGACCCCCAGCGAAGTGGGGGACGGGTCCGACCTAGGGCCGGGGCAGTGGCCTGGCTGCGAAGGTTCCGGTGGTGCAGATCCTCTACTGATCAAGCTCTTTCTCGATCTTCCCTGCCTGGGTGATCGCGAAGCTTCTTGATCAGTAGCGAATCTGCATCACTTGCATGGCCGGAGCGATGGGGGCAGGCGTCGCGGACCTAGGGCGGAGGCAGTCGTCATACGCCTGCCTCCATGAGCTCAGCGGCACGGAGCGTCTCGGTGCCGGGGTGCCAGTCGCACGGGCACAGTTCGCCGGTCTGCAGTGCGTCGAGGACCCGGATCACTTCATCCACGTTCCTGCCGACATCTCCTGCGGTGACCATGACGAACTGGACCGTGCCTTCGGGATCCACGATGAACGTCGCCCTGTCGGCGACACCGTCGCTGTTGAGAACACCGCAGGCTGATGTCAGTTCACGCTTGATGTCAGCCAGCATCGGGAACGGCAGGTCTCGCAGACTCGGGTGATTCGTGCGCCAGGCGAAGTGGACGTATTCGTTGTCGACGCTGGCGCCCAGAACCACGGCGTTCCTGTCTTCGAACTCGCTGTTCATTCGCCCGAACTCGGCGATCTCCGTAGGGCATACGAAGGTGAAGTCCTTCGGCCAGAAGAACACGACTCGCCACTTCCCTGGATGCGTGTCGGACGTGACGGTCATGAAGTAGTCGTCTGGTTCGCGGACCTGGACCTGACTGAGATCCCCAGGGATCAGCGCGGTCAGTGAGTAGTCCGGGAAGCGGTCTGAGATGGTCAGCATTTGTCCCCTCCATGTTCAGCTGGATCGACTCCAGGGTGTCACGGCTGCCGTGATAGCGCAACACGAATCCAGGGCGACAGGCGATAGAGTACGGCTATGAGTGATCGGGGTATCGGAGCGACGTCACCGCCGTCGGTGGCCCAACTGCGGGCGTTCCTCGCGATCGTTGCGGAGGGACACTTCGGCCGGGCGGCGGCTCGGGCCGGAGTTTCGCAGCCGACTTTGTCGCATCACCTGTCCGCCCTGGAGACTCGGCTGGGAGTTCAGCTGGTCGAGAGGAGTACGCGGGGGGTACTGGTCACGGCGGCCGGACACCGGCTCGTCCCCTACGCCGACGCTGCGGTGAAGGCGGTTGGGGCTGTCGTGACAGCGATGGCCCCGGAGCATGAGTGGCTAGGTGGAGCGATGGGGCTTGGACTGATCCCCACGTCGGCGCCCTACGTTCTGCCGGCCTTCCTGAAAGCGTTCAGCCGCGAGGCCCCCGATCTGGCGTTGACGGTGCGCGAGGATCAGACCGGACGGCTGATCCCGAGCGTGCTCGCTGCGGACTTGGACATGGCTCTGCTGGCACTGCCAGTCAAGGAGCGAGGCCTGTCGAGCATCCGGGTCTTCCATGAGGACTTCGTCCTGGTGGCGCCGATGGGGGATCCCGCGGCGGGGTCTGACTCTCTTGAGGTCGCCGATCTGGCTGACAGGCCCCTTCTGCTGCTCGATGAGGGACATTGCCTTCGGGACCAGGCGCTGGAGCTGTGCCGCGAGGCGGGATCGGGATCCCCGATCGTGGAGAGTGCCCGCACGTCGTCGCTAACGACCGTGGTCGAGCTTGTCGCGGCTGGCTATGGCGCTTCCTTGCTTCCGGCCACGGCGGTCGCCGTTGAGACCCGGCGGGCCCGCGTAGCTACCGCTCGGTTCCGGGCCCCCGCACCAGGCAGGACGATGGGCCTGGTGTTCCGGGACTCCGATCGGCGACGCGAGGAGTTTGAGGACGTGGCCGAGATCCTGCGCCGGGCGTGCACCAGAGCCCGACTGGCGGCGGTTCCCGTCTCCGATCCCCCGGGCGGGTAGAGCGCGGACTCTGATCCCCGTCCGCTGCGCTGGATCCCGGCCGACGCGTCAAGCCAGCGCAGCCCGGAGCCTTCGCAGGGCTTCGTCGAGGAGCTCGTGCCGTTTGCAGAACGCCCAGCGCACATACGGCCCTGACTGCTCGGCGTGGTCGCTCAGCGCTGACAGCGGAATCGCGACGACACCCGCGGCCTGTGGCGCCCAGCGGCAGAACTCGTCGCCGTCGGCGAATCTGAGGGGCCGCACGTCGGTGATCGTGAAGTACGTCCCGGCGGGCTCGATGACACCGAACCCCAGGTCGGTCAGCCCAGCTCCCAGGAAGTCCCGCTGGGCGGCCAGACCCGCTCGGAAGCCGTCGAAGTAGGAGTCGGGCAGGGCTAGAGCCTCGGCCATCGCCCACTGAAACGGTCCGCCGGACGTGTATGACAGGTGCTGCCGCACAACTCGGACTGCCGCGATCAGATCCTCCGGCCCGGTGGCCCAGCCGACCTTCCACCCGGTCAACGAGAACGACTTGCCGCCAGATCCCACGGTGACCGTGCGTTCCCACATCCCAGGCAAGGTCGCGATCGGAATATGCGGATGCGGATCGAACCACAGGTGTTCGTACGCTTCATCAGCCAGCACGATCAGGTCGTGCCGGACCGCGAGTTCGGCGATCTTGGCCAGTTCGCCGACCGTGAGCACGATGCCTGTCGGATTGTGCGGGGAGTTGAGCAGGAGTAGCCGGGTCTTGGGCGTGATCGCTGCCTCAAGCCCGCCGATGTCCGGGCGCATCTGCGGCCCGGACAGGGGCACGGTCACTCTGGTCGCTCCGGCGAGGGCCGTGACGGCCGCATACAGGTCGAAGTAGGGATCCAGCATCAGGACTTCGTCGCCTGGCTCTACAAGCGCCAGAACAGTCGCGGCGATCGCCTCGGATGCTCCGGTCGCGACCACGACGTCTGTGCGCCAGTCCACATCCAGCCCGTAGAAGCGGTGCTGGTGCTCGGCGATGGCCTGGCGAAGCTCTGGAACCCCGTGCGCTGGCGGGTACTGGTTGCCCCGGCCTTCCCTGATGGCCGAAACCGCCGCCTCACGGATCTGGACGGGCCCGTCTTCGTCCGGGAAGCCCTGCCCGAGGTTGACGGCGCCGAGCCGCGTAGCCAGCGCTGACATCTCCCCGAAGATCGTGAAGGCTTGACCGCGCATCCGATGGACCAGCGGCGGGGATTGACGGGCCACGCGACCATCCTGCCGCACGGTTGACGTGCTGTCCGGCCGGTCGGCCAGCCCGCGGAGTCGGTGCCCCGGCCGTGCGGCCGCAGCCGGTAGCCTCAAGCCCCAGGGGTCGCCGCCGCTAGCCATCTGGCGCGGCCATCACAGGGAGGGGAGCCACGGTGGCATCGGTAACCGATTCGCCCGGCCAAGCCAAGTCGTCTGGCGTCTGGAGGAAGCTGCGCGACGAGATCGTGTCGAAGGCAGTGATCCACGGTCACGTGACCCTGTCAAGCGGCATCGAGGCCGAGTACTACGTCGATCTGCGGAAGGTGACGCTGGCAGCCGACGCCGCGCCGCTGGCGGGTCAGGTGATGCTTGATCTGACGTCTGACCTGGACTTCGACTGCGTTGGCGGCCTGACGCTGGGCGCCGATCCCGTCGCACTCGCGATGCTCCACGCCGCCGCCTCCCAGGGACGCCAGCTCGATGCCTTCGTGGTTCGGAAGGAGGGCAAGACGCACGGGCTGCAGCGGCAGATCGAAGGCCCGGACGTCGCCGGTCGCCGGGTCTTGGCGGTAGAGGACACCTCCACTACTGGCGGTTCTGTGTTGTTGGCCGTCGAGGCCTTGCGTGCGGCGGGCGCCGACGTCGTCGCCGTCGCGGTTCTCGTGGAGCGCGGAGCGGCAGGCGCGATCGCCGACGCTGGACTGGAGTACCGGGCCGCCTTCTCCCTGGCCGACCTCGGATTGGCGTAGGCGCACTGCGGCGATGCCTTACGACGACCACAGCGAATCTGCGCGGGGAGGCGTCGGGCCGCATCCGCAGCCCTGGCCGCAGGACGAGCGTCTGGACCCAGAGCTGCTGGCCAGCGGCGACACCAGGAACGTCATCGACGACTACCGGTACTGGCGTCTCGATGCCATCGTCGCCGACCTCGACACAAAGCGTCACCCATTCCATGTCGCTATCGAGAACCTCACGCATGACCTGAACATTGGCTCGATCGTCAGAACAGCCAACGCGTTCCTGGCCAATCAGATCCACATCGTGGGCCGCCGCCGATGGAACCGCCGCGGAGCCATGGTCACCGATCGCTATCAGCACGTTCGCCATCACGAGTCCGCGGCGGAGCTCGCCGACTGGGCGCGGGAATCGGATCTAACGCTGATCGGCGTGGACAACGTTCCAGGCTCGCAGCCTCTGGAACGCGCGGAGCTTCCGGAGCGCTGCGTGTTGGTCTTCGGCCAAGAGGGTCCGGGCCTGTCCCCGGAAGCGCGCGTGGTGTGCTCGCAGATCCTCCACATCACGTCATTCGGTTCGACCCGGTCGATCAATGTGGGGGCGGCTGCGGCGATAGTCATGCATTCATGGGTCCGCCAACATGTTTTCGGCCCGTAGCGGGCAAACCTCCCGTTTGGTCTGCCAGGATGAAAGTCGGCCGAGTGCGGGCCAAGACCGTCGAGTGACCGAGGAGATGCACACATGCCTATCGCGACACCAGAGGTTTACGCGGAGATGTTGGACCGGGCCAAGGAAGGTCAGTTCGCGTATCCCGCCATCAACGTCACGTCTTCCCAGACGATCAACGCGGCTCTGAAGGGCTTCGCCGACGCCGAGAGCGACGGCATTATCCAGTTCTCGTGGGGTGGTGCGGCCTACGCGTCGGGCCAGCTCAACAAGCACATGGTCCACGGGGCCGAAGCGCTCGCGGCCTTCGCGCATTCGATCGCCAAGCACTACCCGATCAACATCGCTCTGCACACGGACCACTGCCCGATGCAGCACCTTGACACCTACATCCGGCCGCTGGTCGACATCTCTTTGGACCGGGTCGCCAGGGGGCTGGAGCCCTTGTTCCAGTCACACATGTGGGACGGGTCGGCCATCCCGCTGGGCCAGAACCTGGACATCGCCGAAGAGATGCTCGACAAGTGCAACCGTGCCAACATCATCCTTGAGATCGAGATCGGCGTCGTCGGAGGCGAAGAGGACGGCGTCGAGGCCAGCCGCGAAGCCAAGCTGTACTCGACTCCGGACGATGGCCTGGCCACCGCCGCCAAGCTGGGCCTGGGAGAGCGCGGCCGCTACCTGGTCGCGGCGACATTCGGCAACGTGCACGGTGTCTACAAGCCCGGCAACGTGGTCCTGCAGCCGAGCAAGCTCAAGGAAATCCAGGACGCGGTCGGTGAGAAGTACGGCGTCGACAAGCCGTTCGACCTTGTTTTCCACGGCGGTTCTGGATCTTTGCTGGAGGAGATTCGCGAGGCGCTCGACTACGGCGTTGTGAAGATGAACGTCGACACCGACACGCAGTACGCGTTCACTCGTCCGGTCGCGGGCCACATGATGACCAACTACGACGGAGTCCTGAAGGTGGACGGAGACGTCGGCAACAAGAAGAAGTACGACCCCCGGGTTTGGGGCGCAGCGGGTGAAGAGGGAATGTCGGCCCGCGTCCTGCGTGCTTGTGAGGACCTGCGCTCCGTCGGCACGCAGATGGGCTGACCTCGCGGTATCATCGCGTGCTGGTCGCTCCCGCTGATCTCGCGGGGGCTTGAGGAGGGACCATGCCCGCGATCGTGCTGGTCGGCGCCCAATGGGGCGACGAGGGCAAGGGCAAAGCCACTGATCTTCTCGGTAGCCGCGTCGACTATGTCGTTCGTTACCAGGGCGGTAACAATGCCGGGCACACCGTTGTCATAGGCGACCAACGCTTCGCCCTGCACCTGCTGCCCAGCGGGATACTGACCCCCAGCGTCACGCCCGTCATCGGCAACGGCGTCGTGATCGACCCCGGCGTACTCATCGCGGAACTTGATGCACTCCAACGCCGGGGCGTCGACGTCTCGCGCCTGCTAATCAGTGCCGATGCCAACTTGATCACGCCCTACCACGTGACCCTGGACAAGGTGGCTGAGCGCTTCCTGGGCAAGGCGAAGATCGGTACCACAGGACGTGGGATTGGGCCGGCATACGCCGACAAGGTCGCTCGATACGGCATCCGCGTCCAAGACTTGCTCGACCCTCACATCCTTCACCAGAAGGTTGAGGCGTCGCTGGCGCTGAAGAATCAGATCCTCGTCAAGATCTATAACCGGCGTCCGGTAGACGTGGACGAGGTGACCGAGTCGCTGCTTGGTTACGTGGATCGGCTGAAGCCGATGATCGCGGACACGTCGCGGGTGTTGAACGACGCACTTGACCGCGACTCCGTCGTACTCCTGGAGGGCGGGCAGGGGACGTTGCTCGACGTGGATCACGGCACCTACCCGTTCGTCACCTCATCGAATCCGACGGCTGGCGGCGCATGCGTCGGTTCCGGGATCGGTCCGACGCGGATCAGCCGGGTGATCGGGATCCTCAAGGCATACACAACGCGAGTCGGCTCTGGGCCCTTCCCGACCGAGCTGCTCGACGCCGCTGGCGCCCGGCTGCGTGAGGTTGGCGGGGAACGCGGCACGACGACCGGAAGGGATCGCAGGTGCGGCTGGTTCGACGCGCCAATCGCCTCGTTCGCGACTCGCGTCAACGGGCTCACGGACATCTTCTTGACGAAGCTGGATGTGCTGACCGGCTGGGAGAAGATCCCGGTGTGCGTGGCGTATGACATCGACGGCGAGCGGTTTGAGGAGCTGCCGGTGACGCAGACGCAGTTCCACCACGCGGTGCCCGTGTACGAGTATCTGCCAGGTTGGACCGAGGACATCACCGCCGCCCGGTCTGTGGCTGAGTTGCCAGCGAATGCTCGCTCCTACGTGGAGTTCCTCGAGGAAGCCTCGGGCACCCCGATCAGCGCCATAGGCGTCGGCCAGGACCGGGATGCCACGATCCTCGTCAGGGACTTGATTAGCTGACTGCTGGCGCCCGGTCCCACGCCCCGCCTCCCCG
>JAUYJT010000071.1 GCA_030700225.1 Candidatus Nanopelagicales bacterium
CACCGACCTCATCCTGAACAACCCCACGGGCTCCGCCGCCGCTGGTTCCGCCGCTGGGTCCGCCGCCACTGGCGTTGAGGTGAACGTCGTCGTCGGCTTGGACAGCCTCCTGGGGCTGGCCGAGGACCCTGGCGAGGTGACTGGCTTGGGTCCGGTCCCGGCCCAGGTGGCTCGTGAGCTGGCCGCTGACGGAACGTGGCGCATGTGGGTCACCGACGCGGCATCGTCGACGGTGACGGCGACTGGTTCTCGAACGTACACCCCGGGTGCGGCGTTGGCTCGGTTGGTTCGGGCACGCGAACCGTATTGCCGCCATCCTGGCTGCCGCCGCCAGTCCCAGGCTTGCGATCTTGATCACGCGCTCCCATGGCCCAAGGGGGCTACCACAGCGGAGAACCTTGGGCCGTTGTGTCGGAGGCATCACAACATCAAGACGCACCACGGCTGGGACCTCGACCCGGGCCTGGACCCCGACCCTGGCCCAGACCCCAAGACAGGGCAAGACGGCAACGCGGCAGCGGCCGGATGGACATGGCGAACACCAGCGGGCATCACCATCACCGACAAGCCCCCGCCGCTACTACTGGAGTAGCGCCACTACGGGAGTAGCCGGGGTGGGGGCCCGAGGCCGCGCCCCTCCCCCTTCCCGCTTCGCGGGTGGGGGGACCCCCACCCAAATCCGAAGAGCCGCTATAGCAACCATTACGGGTCGATCCAGCCCAAACACCCGACAAAACGGACACAGCCAGATCCCGCACCGGCTAGCTTCCGCCACAGTCCGAAACCCCTGGCGAAGTCAGACGCAAACCAGGAGCTTGCGCGGTGGCGGGCGAGCTTGCGCGGTGGCGGCCGAACCCGCGCGGACGTGACTGCCGGGCAGGCTGGGGGATCCGCGCATAGACTCGTTGGATGGATCCAGATCCACTCCGACCTGGCGATCCGGGCGACGACATCGGGTCGCCGAGAAGTGCTGCGGCGTTCTTCGACCTGGACAAGACGATCCTGGCGAAGTCCAGCACGCTGGCTTTCACCAGAAAGATGTACAAGGGCGGCTTGATAGGGCGCTCTGACGCGATCAAGGCCGCGTACGGCCAGTTCGTCTACATCATGTCCGGCGCCGACCACGAGCAGATGGAACAGGCGCGCGTCTACCTGTCCAGCCTCGTGAAGGGCTGGCCGGTCGCTCGCGTCCAGGAGATCGTGTCCGAGGCCATGGAGGCGATCGTGGACCCGATCGTCTACTCAGAGGCACTTGACCTCTTCGAGGAGCATCACGCGGCCGGAAGAGACGTAATCATCATCTCCTCGTCGGGCACGGAGGTAGTCGAGCCGATTGGGCAGCGACTTGGAGCCGACTTGGCGGTCGGTACGCAGATGGCTGTGGAGGAAGGCGCCTACACCGGCGAGATCCTCTTCTACGCGTACGGGGAGCAGAAGGCGGAGGCTATTCGTGCTCTCGCCGATGAGCGCGGCTACGAGCTGGCGGACTGCTACGCGTATAGCGATTCCCACACAGACTTGCCAATGCTCGAAGTTGTAGGGCACCCGGTTCCAACGAATCCAGACAGCGAGCTTCGAGAAATCGCCGAGGAGCGGGAATGGCCGACTCTGAAGTTCTCCAAGCCGACTGCGATGCGAACGCCGTTGGAGACGAAAGAAGGCCGCCGCGTTGCCGCCATGGCTCTGGGTAGCGCCGTCGCTGTGGGCCTGGCCTGGTATGCGCGCCGCAGGGCTGGCGGTCGAGCTGGCTGAGGCGGGCGGCCGTGCTGGCTGAGGCTGGCGGTGTGCTCTGAGGCGCCAGGGCGATCCGCATCGTTGCTCCATTCGGGGGATTGATCCAGATCTCAACGAGCGAAACAGTGCGGGACTCCGAGTCAATGCCGTATGGGACAGGCTGACTTCCGATGGTGCGCGCGGGGCGCTGTCGTGATCACAGCGGTCGCGGTCATCATGGTCAACGCGGCCGCTCCGGTGGCGCCCGGTGTGAACGCTGGTGTCGATGTTCCGGATGCACCAAGTGCCCAAACGGAGAGACTCGCGGCGGCATCGCCCGCGGACGTTCCGGACCCAGGCCAGCACTCGTTCCTGCTGACCTCTCCCGCATACCGGTATCCAGCCCGCTGGTGTCCAGGGGAGATCGCGTACACCGTCGACAGCTCCCAGGCCGCCAACGCGGGCTTTGATGTCGACGAGGAGTTGTCCTTGTGGCGGTCGGTGTTCGAGGCCTGGTCGGCGGCGTCCGACGGCCGCTACTGGTTCCGGTACGCGGGTCAGCGGACCTTGTCGTCCACAAAGGACGGTGGCGTGGACGTTGACTCGGTCGCCGAAGGAACGATCGGCATCACGTACGTGTTCGCTTCGGATGATCCCAGCGCTCCCGCCGACCGGGTCTCCTCCGAACTGGTCGGCCGAACGGCGGGCAATGCTGGGCTGCAAGCCCTCACGCGGGGTTCAGCGGACAGCGCCGCCCTCGTTGGGGATCGGGGCTTCGTGATGATCGACGTAGCAGACGCAGTCAATCTGAGCCCTCAGGGGCTTCGCCGGACCCTGTACCAGCACGAGTCCGGCCACGCGTTGGGGCTCGGACATGAGGATGATCCTGATTCGATCATGCGAACCACGCTTCCTGAAGATCGGACGCGCCCAGCGCCAGTAGATGTCGCTGGCCTGCGCGAGTTGACAGAGATGCCGTGCCAGAAGCGGTAGCTTCGACGGCCCTGCCACCTAGGCCTGTCACGACTCGGGAAGTTCAGCGGCCCTGGCCGCGGCTTCGCGGGCGCCGATCCGCACGGCTTCGTTGTGCAGGCAAAGCCAGCGTGTCACGCCCGCGACCTCCCCGGAGCCGAAGCCGCGCAGTGCGGCGACGTAGCGAGGTCGACCTAGTGCCCTGAAGCCAGCCTCGGGGATTGAGAAGCTGTCTGGATCGACACCCTTGGCACGCAGCACGAGGCGCGTCATCGCACGCGCGACGAGTCCAGAACCCCACGAGAATGGACGTAGGGAAGCGATCTCGCCGTGAACGAATCCAGCGACGACAATGGCAGGCGCCTGCGACCAGGATCCCAGGCAGCGGGTGAGCCTAGCCAGTCGCTCGGCAGCTTCGGCGCCTAGAGGCGCCGGGGGCAGCCTAAGAGGATCATCGGCGATGTCGGCGGATCTGGGTCGGCCGATTTCCTCATCCGGTCGCATGCCCGAGGCCACGGTCGAATGAAGTCCAGCCAAGACTTGACCCGGAGCCGTGTCCCAGACCCGCGCGAGCTCCGGAATTCGTGCGTACATCGAGACGGCCTGGGCCGCCACACGCCCCATCGGAGAGTCCTCCAGCGTGCCCGCGCGCAGTGAGTCCAGACTGGTCTCCGCTCCCTCGAAGGCAGCATCGCACCACGCTCCGACGAGCGCTGACTCCGCCGCCAAGGCTGGTCCGACCCGCCTGACCGCGCGGTTCCAGAGCAACTCATCGACGGCTGCCCGAGCTTGGGCCGCCGAGTCCACGACTTCCGGCTGCTGGGCCACAACCGAGAAACGATCCGACGCCATCCTGAAACCGTACCCAGCCTGAGGTTAGGGTCAGTCGTTGACGCGTGGACATGCTGTGTCCGGACAAGTTGGAGGTCGGGGTGCACCAGGAGGCCCTAGAGAACTTACTGCACGAGAACCGAGTCTTCCCACCGTCACCCAGCTTCGCGGAACAGGCGAATGTCAAGCAGGGCGCCTACGCGGACGCTGAGGCGAATCGGCTGGCGTTCTGGGACGAGCAGGCCGATCGCCTTTCGTGGTCCCAGCGGTGGGAGACCACTTTGGACTGGACACGGCCCCCCTTCGCCCGCTGGTTCGTTGGCGGGAAGATCAACGTCGCGTACAACTGCCTCGACCGCCACGTCGAAGCTGGGCGTGGAGACAGAACAGCGATCATCTTCGAGAGTGAAGCGGGTGATTCTGAGGAGATCAGTTACGCGCAGCTCCAGCGCCGCGTAGCGCAGGCGTCAAACGCGCTGATCCAGCTCGGGGTCCAGGCCGGCGATCGCGTCGCGATCTACCTGCCGATGATCCCCGAGGCGGTTATCGCGATGCTCGCGTGTGCCCGGATAGGCGCCCCGCACTCGGTCGTGTTCGCTGGATTCTCCGCCGAAGCGTTGCGCACTCGTATCGAGGACGCCCAAGCCAGCCTGGTCATCACCGCGGACGGGCAGTATCGGCGAGGCTCGGTCATGCCGCTGAAGCCGGCCGTGGATGAGGCTGTCGCATCGAGCCCAAGCGTGCGCGATGTCCTGGTCGTGCGCCGAACTGGCTGCGAGGTCGAGTGGACCGAACGGGACAGTTGGTGGCATGACGTAGTAGACCCGGCGCCTGTGACTCACCAGCCCGAGCCGTTCGATTCAGAGCATCCGCTGTTCATCCTCTACACCTCGGGCACGACGGGGCAGCCGAAGGGGATTCTGCACACGACTGGGGGGTACCTGACCCAGTGCGCCTTCACGCATTGGTCGGTGTTCGACCTCAAGCCAGAGCGCGATGTCTTCTGGTGCACGGCTGACGTCGGCTGGGTCACGGGTCACTCCTACGTCGTATACGGTCCGCTCGCCAATGGCGCGACGCAGGTGATCTTCGAGGGAACGCCAGACACGCCTCACAAGGGCCGCTGGTGGGAGATAGTCCAGAAGCACCGAGTGACGATCCTGTACACGGCTCCAACAGCGATTCGAACGTTCATGAAGTGGGGGGATGAGCTGCCGAACGCGTTCGATCTGTCGTCCCTGAGGCTCCTCGGTTCAGTTGGCGAGCCCATCAACCCTGAAGCGTGGATCTGGTACAGGCACGTGATCGGTGGAGGCGAGTGCCCCGTCGTGGACACGTGGTGGCAGACGGAGACTGGAGCCATCATGATCTCCCCGCTGCCTGGTGTGTCCGCGACCAAGCCAGGATCGGCGATGACAGCGCTGCCCGGTATCCGCGCCGAAGTAGTCGACGACGCCGGAGTCGCGGTGAGCCCAGGTAGCGGTGGGTATCTCGTCCTGAACGAACCCTGGCCCGCGATGCTTCGGGGGATCTGGGGCGACGACCAGCGTTACGTGGACACCTACTGGTCCCGCTGGCCAGGCCTCTACTTCGCTGGGGATGGGGCCAAGCTTGACGAGGACGGTGCGATCTGGTTGCTTGGACGGGTCGACGATGTCATGAATATCTCTGGGCACCGGATCTCCACGACTGAAGTCGAGTCCGCCCTTGTCGCGCACGAAGCTGTCGCCGAGGCCGCCGTTGTCGGAGCCACGGACGAGATGACTGGGCAGGGAATCGTCGCCTTCGTCATCCTGCGCGCCGGGGCCGGGGAGGGAGATCACCTGGTCAGCCACCTTCGGGAGCATGTCGCGCACGAAATCGGCCCGATCGCCAAGCCGCGGCAGATCCTTGTCGTCGCTGAACTCCCCAAGACGCGCTCGGGGAAGATCATGCGCAGATTGTTGAGGGACGTGGCCGAGCACAGGTCGATGGGAGACGTCACGACTCTGGCCGACGCGACGGTGATGGACCTCATCGCCGAAGGCTTGACGCACTCGACCGAAGAGTGAGCCGTTGATGGCAACCTTGAGCGCCGCCGCGCGCTGAAGGCCTGCTCGCACTAGGCTGCGACGCAAGTCGAGCGGACGGGAGTACGCAAGTGGCTGACGTCGGTAGCGGCCGGTGGGGGTCCCCCCGCCCGCCGCGCAGCGGTTGGGGGTCCCCCCGCAAAGCGGGGGAGAAGGGGGACGCGTCTTTTCGATCCTTGATGTCGTCGGTGGGGTCGGACGCCCAGCACCTGTTCAAGGCCCAAGTCGAGCTGACGCGGACTGAGGCGAAGGAGACCGGTACCGAAGTAGTGACGGTTGGCGGGCTCTTCGGGGGAGCAGCGGGAGCCGGATTGCTGGGAGCGATCTTCCTGCTGGTGGCCGCCGCCTACGGACTGGTTGCGCTCGGACTGCCTCAGTGGGCCGGTTTCGGTATCGTCGCCGCTGTCCTGTTGATCATCGCGACTGTCTTGGGCTTGGTGGGTCGCGCCAGGGCCAACCGTATCCAGGCACCGACTCTGGCCACAGCCGAATGGGAGCGCACCGCGAAGATGCTCACGGGCAAGCCCGCAAGCGAGTCTGTCTCTGGAGATGATGCCGGACGGAACAGGAACGCTCCGCAGGTCCGACGGTGAATCTCACGCCCCAGGCGGCGGTCATGTTCCCCGGACCCTGGGAGCATCGTGACGTCGCCGCGAACGGTGCTCGGTTTCACACTGTCCACTGTGGGGCTGGCCCTTTGGTCGTGCTGCTTCACGGCTTCCCGATGTACTGGTGGACCTGGCGCACTCATCTGGGGGCGCTGGCGGACGCTGGCTATCACGCGGTCGCCATGGACCTGCGGGGCTACGGTGGGTCGGACCACACGCCGCACGGCTACGACCCGATGACTCTGTCGGCCGACGTCGCGGGCGTGATCCGGTCGCTGGGTGAGTCATCCGCCGTAGTCGTTGGGCACGGCCTGGGCGGTACCGTCGCCTGGAGTGCGGCGGTAATGAGAGCTCCCGTGATTCGCGCGATCGCCACCGTCTCCGCCCCGCACCCGGTCAGGATGCGCCAGGCCAATACGCAAGATCCAGAGCAGCGTCGACTCTCCCGCTACACGCTTGGTTTTCAGTGGCCTTTGGCTCCGGAGCACTCCTTGGTGAAGAAGGACGCGGAGCGCGTGGAGTTCCTGCTGCGACTGTGGTCCGGAACGCCAGGGTGGCCGGATCCAGAGACGGCGCTCATGTTCCGTCGGGCCATGCAGTTCAGTTCAACGGCCCACTGCGCGCTGGAGTACTACCGGTGGGCCTTCCGTTCGATCCAGAGGTCGGATGGTCGGCAGTTCATTCACCGGATGCGGTTCCCGGTTCAGCAGCCCGTCCTACAGATCCTCGGTGACTCAGACGTCAGCATCCTGGGCAGGACGTACGCGGGCAGCGAGGCGTATGTGACAGGTCCGTTCGACAGGGTGGACATGCGAAGCATTGGCCACTTCCCCCACGAGGAGGACGGCGTTAGGTTCTGCGAGGCTCTGGTGCCCTGGCTGAACAAGGTTCACAGCAGGTAGTCAGCCGACAGTTCAGAGCGCTACGACTCGTGTTGGGTCCCATGGTCGGGCCCAGCCAGCCTCCTCCATCAGCTTGGACAACAGGCCGGCCGTGAAGCCCCAGACCAGCATGCCCCGCACTTGGAACCCGGGTCCCTCGAAGCCGAGGGGGTGGCGGACCAGTACGCGGTTGTCTGGGTCGGCCAGCTCGGCTATGCCGACCCGGTGCACTGCGCTCACTTCGGCCGGGTTGCCGGTGCCTACGGGTGTCGGCGTGGACCACCAAGCCATGACGGGCGTCACGACGAAGCCGGACGGCGGCAGCCAAAGCTCCGGGAGGGTTCCAAACACCACAACGCCGCGCGGGTCCAGTCCAGTCTCCTCCGCTGCCTCGCGAAGCGCAGCCGCGACCGCGTCCGGGTCGGCATCGTCGACCGCCCCGCCTGGGAAGGCTGGCTGCCCAGGATGTGACCGCATGGTCGGTGATCGCTCCGTCAGCAGCACGTCGGGTCGGCCGCCTGACTCGCCGAGCAGGATCAGGACAGCTCCAGGTCTTCCGCCGCTCGCTGGCGGAAGGAACCGCGTCAGCTTGTCCGCCGTTATACCGCGTACGGCCTCGACCATGTCGGACAGCCAGTCCGGCAGGGCAGACACGACGGTTTCATCGAGCCACGGATCGTTCATCGAGATCCCAGTGTGGCGGCGGAGGGGCACCATTGCGAGATAGGGCAGACCCAACAGGTCGGTCTGCGGGCGTGACAGCAGCGTCGGCCGTGCCAGATGAGAACGTGCGACAACTGTGTCCACTGCGCACGGGGGAACAAGCCCATCAGGTCAGACTCGATGTGATCGGCATCCTCGCGCGCGGTCAACCCAAGACGCTTGGCGAGGCGCGAGACGTGCGTGTCGACGCTGATTCCAGGGACACCGAATGCGTTGCCCAGGATGACGTTGGCGGTCTTGCGGCCCACACCGGGCAGCGTGATCAGATCCCGCAGAGTGCCTGGCACGTGGCCGCCGTGTTCGTCACAGATGCGCGCTGACGAGGCTCGCAGATTGGCCGCCTTCGCGCGGAAGAAGCCGGTGGGCCGTATCAGGTCCTCCAACTCCGCGGTGTCGGCCGCCGCGAGGGATTGTGGGTTCGGGTACCTGGCGAAGATCCGTGGGGTCACTTGATTCACGCGCTTGTCCGTGCACTGCGCCGACAACACCGTGGCGACGAGAAGTTGGAAGGCTCCTTCGAAATCGAGTTCGCAATGGGCGTCGGGATAGGTCATGGCCAGCGCCCTGTAGATGCGCCGCGCACGGCGAACTTGCGCGAGCGGGCTCTCGTCTGCCCGGTTGTTCTGGCGCCTCACTCAACCAGGGTAGGTGCGCGGCTGCACCCGAATGGAGGAAGCGTCTCAAGCGCGCTAGTCGTGGGGGCGATAAGGCACTTACCAAGGGCTACGCAGAGCCAGATGACATACCCAATCCGAGCCGGGGGAGGAGGACCATGTCGACTCAATCCGCGATCAATGTGGTTCCGGAGCAGCGGGCCTTGACCCAGACTGCCAAGGTCAAGGCACGACAGAACGGGAGTTCCCCCAGAGGGGGGCGCCCTCAGCCTGATCGCGACCCAGCATTCGCTACTCATCCACTTGAGTCCTTGCGCGCGATGCGCAGCGGCCTGAGCGATGAGGAGTGCCGTGTCTCCTACTGGCGGCGCATTGTGCAGGCTCGGCTGGATCTCCTCCAGCGGCCCCATCGCCGGGGTCGACTCGAAGTGGCCCAGCTAACAAGCGTCCTGGCGGATTCCAACGTTTCCCACAGGCGCGTGGCCGCGTTGACCATCGAACCTGTGGACGATCTGCCGCGCATGCCCGACATCGCTGAGCTGTGGTCACGAGAGGTCGATGAACAGGACGAAGCCGGGCAACGCGAGCTGATCGAGCAACTCAAGCTGGCTGAGGCTGATCTATCTGCCTACAGGCGCGAGCTTCACTCCCGAATCGACCGCGTGACTCAGGAATTGATCGTTAGGTACAGAGAAGATCCCGTCCTGGCGCTGACCGCTTTGAGAGAACGATTGCCGGCTGCCTTCATGTGATCTGCCTATAGATCGACAACGGCCGCCGATCTGCGACACACTGTCTGCGGTCAGGTCGAATAGGAGAGCAGTCGTGGACGACGTGCTTATGCAGGCGCCGCTGTTCGTTGCCCTGGGTCCCGAAGCAGCCGCGGCCCTTCGTGCGGCGACACACGAAGTGCGGCTCGCCAAGGGCGATCTGCTGTTCCGCGAGGGCGATGAGGGCGATCGCCTGTACGTGCTGGAAGAAGGCAAGATCAAGCTCGGCACGGCTTCGGTTGACGGCCGCGACACCCTTCTGGCAGTTCTGGGTCCGGGCGAGATGATCGGTGAGCTGTCACTGTTCGACCCCGGGCCCCGCACGGCAACCGCCACAGCGTTGACTGACATCGTCGCCCGCGAGGTTGGGCACGATGCGCTGCGGCCGTGGCTCGCTGGGCGCCCCGAGGTCGCGGAGGCTTTGCTGCGGGCTCTGGCCAAGAGGCTGCGCAAGACGAACGAGGCCATGTCGGACCTAGTCTTCTCCGACGTTCCTGGCCGTGTGGCGAAGGCGCTGCTGGATCTTGGCGAACGCTTTGGAGTCTCAACGGAAGATGGCCTGACAGTCACTCACGATATGACTCAGGAGGAACTCGCGCAGCTCGTGGGCGCGTCGCGCGAGACCGTCAACAAGGCTCTGGCCGACTTCGCGCAGCGTGGGTGGATCAGGCTCGACTCTCGCTCCGTCACGCTCGCGGACGTCGACAGATTGCAGCGCCGGGCTCGGTAGCCGCCGACGGCTGTTGCTTCAGATCTCACCCAGTTCCGCGAGGTACTCCAGTTGTGCGCGTGCGCTCGCGGTTGCCGCTGGCACTACCTGTGGCGGGATGGGTTGGTAGACCGCGCTGACTATGTCCGCCGCTGAACGGGCGCCAGCGTGAACGGCTCGTCGGACCTGCTCGAGCCGCTCATGACGGTGCTCCAAGTAGTCAGAAAGCACTGACACCGGATCGCGGAGCACCGGCCCGTGACCGGGCAGGATCAGCTCCACGGCCTCGGCCTCGGCCAGGTTCCGCAGAGCCTGGAGGGAACGCAGGTAGTCCGCCAGCGACCCGTCCGGGTGGGCGACCACAGTGGTTCCGCGACCCAGGACGGTGTCGCCTGTGACTAGAGCCGACTGTGATCTGACGAAGAACGACACTGAGTCGCTGCTGTGCCCTGGCGTAGCGATAGCTTCAATACCTAGATCCGGGACCGCTGTGACTTCGCCGCCGAACGGCGCGATGATCGGTGCTCCGAATACGCGGGCGAACTCCGGCGCGGCCTGGGCGTGATCGGAGTGTTTGTGGGTGAGAAGTATCAACTTCACGCGGGCACCTTGGGAGGCCAGTGTCGAGCGCACTCTCTCCAGGTGACGCGGGTCGGAGGGCCCCGGGTCAACCAGGACGACTTCCTTGGCACCCGGGTAGCCGAGGATCCAGGTGTTGGTGCCGTCCAGCGTCAGGGCCGACGGGTTGGGGGCCAGCACACAGGACGCTCCTGGGGCCACGGTTCCGCCCGACCACGGTTCGCTGGATCCGATCTGCTTCAACGTCATCTCATCACGGCCAGATTGGCTCCTGGGAGTACGCGTCTACGATCACCCAGCGCACTTCCCCGGTCTTGGTCAACTCCGGCTTGGGCAACAGGGGTGTCGGCCTCAGCTCTCGCGCGTGGCGCAGCACCGAGGACACGTCCGCGAACTCCGTCAGTAGCTGCAGCGACCTCAAGGTCGGCGGCAGCATTGGCAGTTCACCGGCTCCAGCCTTCGTGAGCGCCGAGCCGGGGTCGATCCATGTTGAGTCATCGGATTCGGACCCACGCTCAGTCGCCTGCTGCTCTTCTGGCAGGGCAGCGACCAGGAACCGGGTGTCGAACCGGCGGCGTTCTGCCTCTGGCGTGACCCAATGCGCCCAGGGGTGCAGGTCAGTCGCGGTGATGGTCGCGCCGACCTCCGCGAGCCACCCAAGCAAGTCCTGCGATGTGTCAGGGGGCCGAACTCGGCGGGAGGAGGCAGTGGCGAGACTGACTCCCGCTTCTTCCCAGGTCTCGCGTGCCGCGGCCACCGTCATCGCCCGGAAACTCGCTGTTGGTGCGCACTCGGGGCGGAGCTTGAATGGCTCGAATTGCCGGTCTCCGATCCACGGCACGGATGGATCGGCATCGCGGTCCTCGACCCTGCCCCCTGGGAACACGTACATTCCGGCGGCGAAGGCCATGGTCCCGACCCGGCGCTGCAAGAAGACTTCGAACCCAGAGCGAGTGCCGCGCAGCAAGACCACAGTCGCGGCATCTCGCGCGGGCACTGGGATCCATTGCGCGTCTTCCGATTCGGCGATGCTGCGTGCGCGGCGTGTGAGTTCCGCGGGTATGGGTAGATCTAGAGGCTCGGGCTCGCTGCCGCCGGGCGGCTCCTTCCGCGACATCAGCCCGCCACCGAAACTGTCAGCTCAATCTCGACTGGTGATCCGAGCGGCAGTGATGCGCATCCGATGGCGGAGCGGGCGTGGGTGCCAGCGTCCCCGAAGGCGGTCTGGAGCAACGCGCTCGCCCCGTTGACCACGTGTGGGATCTCGATGAACCCGGGAGCCGTGGCCACGTATCCGACGACCTTGACCACGCGCAAGACTTCGTCCAGGTTTCCGATAACCGACTTGATGGCGCCGAGGGCGTTCAGGGCCGCTTGCGCGGCGCATTCGGTGGCGTGTTCGATCCGGACTTCGGCTCCGACAAGGCCGGTCCTCATCAAGGATCCATCGCGCATCGGCAGTTGTCCTGAGGTGAAGATCCATGATCCTTCGCGGACAGCGGGCACGTAGGCGGCCAGGGGCGGAACTACCTGTGGGACCGACAGTCCCACAGCGGCCAAACGCCCCTCGACCTGTCCCATCAGGTCTGGCCGGGGCGCTTGAAGTAGGCGATCAGCACTTCCGGGTTCGGGCCCGGGACCACCTGCACGAGTTCCCAGCCGTCAGCTCCCCAGTTGTCGAGAATCTGCTTCGTGTTGTGCACCAGGACCGGCGCTGTCACGTACTCCCATCGCGTCATGGATCAGACCCTACCCACAGCCCCGCCAGGGTCCGGCGGCGATCGGCTTGCGGTCGGGCTCACCACTACCCTGGGTGCGTGGCGTGTGAACTTTGGCCAGGCGTGCGCCTTCATATAGTTTCCGGCAAGGGCGGCACTGGCAAGACGACCGTCGCGTCCGCACTAGCCCTCGCTCTGGCGGAAGGTGGACATCGGGTTCTGCTCGTGGAGGTCGAGGGGCGTCAGGGCATCGCCCAGCTGTTCGATCTGCCGCCTCTGGCGTATGAGGAACAGCGCATCGCTGTGACCTCCGGCGGAGGGGAGGTCCTCGGCCAGGCGATCGACGCGGAGCGCGCCGTCCTGGAGTACCTGCGGATGTTCTACAACATCAAGCGAGCGGGCGGCGCGCTGAAGCGTTTGGGCGCGATTGACTTCGCCACGACGATCGCACCGGGCTTGCGGGACGTCCTCCTCACCGGCAAGACGGGCGAAGCTGTCAGACGGCGCTCTGGCAGGAGCTTCGTCTATGGCGCTGTTGTGATGGACGCGCCCCCAACCGGGAGGATCACGCGCTTCCTCAACGTCAACACCGAAGTAGCCACCGTGACCCGCGTGGGCCCGATTAGAAACCAGGCCGACTCGGTGATGCGCGTCCTGAAATCCAGCGAGACGGCGATACACCTGGTGTCCTTGTTGGAGGAGATGCCCGTCCAGGAGACGTTGGACGGCCTCAGCGAACTGCGCTCCGCCGGGCTTCCGACCGGAGAAGTGTTCGTCAACCAGATCCACCGGGAACTCTTGCCGGAAGAGGTGCTCGATAGCGATGAGCCTGTCGCGCAGGACGAGATCGCCGCTGGGCTTCTCGCTGCCGGAGTGTCGCCGCGACTTCGTACTGAATCCTTGACTCACGCACTGCGGGTCGAGGCCGCGGATCACGTCACTCGGGTGCGTCTGGAGCAGCGTGAGCGGAACCGGCTCGTAGGGCATGGGATCTCCCCAATTGATCTTCCCCTGCTGCGCGACGGTGTGGACTTGGGCGGGCTGTATGAGCTGGCGGCATCGATAAGAGAGCGGGCACCCAGGTGACCCGCGCGCAGGCTTTCGACGTCGCCACACTGCTCGCGGACCCCGAGACCCGGATAGTCGTGTGTTGCGGCAGCGGAGGGGTTGGCAAGACAACGATCGCCGCAGCCTTGGCGCTGCGAGCCGCGGAGTCCGGCAGGCGCGTAGTCGTTCTGACGATCGACCCCGCTCGTCGACTCGCCCAGTCGATGGGCCTGAGCGAGTTGGACAACACTCCCAGGGCCGTGCGCGACGTGGATGGCACGGGGTCGCTCGACGCCATGATGCTGGACATGAAGCGCACGTTCGACGAGCTAGTTGTGGCGCACACCGACCCTGAGCGCGCCCAACAAGTGCTCGTGAACCCGTTCTACGTAGCGCTGTCGAGTTCGTTCGCGGGGACGCAGGAGTACATGGCCATGGAGAAGCTGGCCCAACTCCGCGACAAGTCAGAAGCGGACGGATCGTGGGATCTGATCGTGGTGGATACGCCCCCGTCACGCTCCGCGCTTGATTTCCTTGACGCGCCCAAGCGCTTGGGGTCGTTTCTGGATGGCCGCTTCATCCGCATCCTCAGCGCACCAGCCAAGGGGGCTGGACGCGGATTCGGGCGCGTGTTTGGCGTTGGAGTCGGGCTGGTGTCGTCGGTACTCAGCAGGGTAGTGGGCACACAGCTTCTGTCTGACGTGTCGACATTCGTCGAAACCCTGGAGACGATCTTCGGGGGCTTCCGGTCCCGGGCCGATGCGACCTACCGCCTGTTGCAGGCGCGCGGAACCGCGTTCGTTGTGGTGGCCGCCCCGGAAACGGACGCGATCCGCGAGGCAACCTACTTCGTGGACCGCCTGGCGTCAGAGGGGATGCCTATCGAGGGGCTCGTGCTCAACAGGGTCACGGTGTCGCCCGCTGAGGCTTTGACGGCGGAGGAAGCGATCGTGGGGGCCGAGACTCTCGAGGAATCAGGCCAGCACATCGTGACGGCGGCGCTGCTGCGGATGCACGCGGACACTGTTCGAACGGCGGCGAGGCAGAGACACCTCGCGGAGCGATTCACCGCGGCTCACCCAGGGGTTGCCCAAGTCGTGGTTCCGGCCCTCGCTGATGACGTTCATGACCTGGATGGGCTGCGAGAGATCGGTTCCCTCTTGGTGGGCAGCTGACTGGGGCGCGCGGGTCAGGTCGTGTGCCGGACAGCGTGTGACTGTTGGGGGACCCAGCAGTCCCCAGACGGGACAGTGACGCCCAGGCGCTCGTACTCGTCTTGGGCGACCTGGAGGAGGCGGCGCCAAGACGTCACATCCTCTCGCCGACGGAGCAGGGCTCGCCGCTCCCGTTCTGTCATGCCACCCCAAACGCCGAACTCGACGCGATTGTCGAGCGCGTCGGCCAGGCATTCAGTCCTGACGTCACAGCCCATGCAGATCAGCTTCGCGCGGTTCTGAGCCGCGCCCTGCACGAATAGCTCATCTGGGTCAGTTCCGTTGCACGCCGCCGATGATGCCCAGTCAGCACTCCAGCTCATAAGGGTTGTAGTCCTTCCCTGCTGGCGTTCCCCGGGACCGCAGAAGCGCTGCCCAAGATCACGACGCTCGATGTGACGGACGCTACGCGGAGAGTGACCTCGATCACAGGTCTTGGAGGCCTATCTCTTGTAGTCCAGAGTGACCATTTGATGAGCGTTGAGACTTGGTTCGGCAACGTCATCTCGGCCTGGGAACCGCGCGGCGTATTCTGTGCGTCATATGGCCGTGGCATCTGCGAATCGTGACCAGACGACCCACGGGTCGTCAGTTCAGGTTCGGCTTCTTTGCACTTTCGTGGGGACCGCCGTGGTCGCTGGGGTCGTCGCGGCCGGGATCGCGATGCCCGCTGTTGGTGGGGTTAGCGCCGTAGCCAAGACGGCGATTGAGGGCTTCGAATCATATCCGCAGAAGCTCGGCCAGCCCGTGCTTCCTCAGCGGTCGACAGTTCAGGATTCTGGCGGAAAGACCCTGGCGTATTTCTGGGAAGAGAACCGCGTAATCGTGCCGCTGAAGAAGGTCGCTCCCGTTCTGCTGAAGGCGGTAATCGCGATCGAAGACTCGCGCTTCTATGAGCACAATGGCGTGGATGTTCGCGGCACGTTGAGGGCTCTGGCAACGAATCAGCAGAGCGGGGAGGTAATGCAGGGTGGTTCAACCATCACTCAGCAGTACGTCAAGCTGGTCTTGTTGAACAACGCGAAGACCGACGCTGAGAAGATGGCCGCTACCGAACGAACGGCTGAACGGAAGTTACGCGAAGCTCGATACGCCATCGCGCTGGAGAAGGAAGTCTCCAAAGACGCGATTCTTGGCGGCTACCTCAATGCCGCCTACTACGGCGCCGGTGCCTACGGAGTTGAGGTCGCGGCGCAGACGTACTTCAGAACATCCGCGAAGGAGCTGGATCTCGTCGAGGCGGCCACCTTGGCCGGAATCATCCAGCAGCCAGCCGCGTTTGACCCGATCCGCAACCCCAAGGCGTCCACCGCGCGCAGGAACCAGGTGCTACTGCGGATGTTAGAGCTGGGTGACATAACGTCGGCGCAGTACACGAAGGCCAAGAAGACCCCCTTGAAGAAGTACTTGACGCCGAAGATCCTCAAGAACGGGTGCACGAAGGCGTATGCCTCGTATTTCTGTGACTACACGCTCAACTACATCCGAAATACCCCGACGTTTGGCAAGACGAAGAAGGCCAGGATCAACTTCCTTCAGACCGGCGGCCTGGAGATAGTCACGACGTTGGACCGAGGGGATCAGGAGGCTTCACAGCGAACGGTCGAGAACTACATCCCCATAGGAGACCCCAGCCATAAGGCCGCCGCCATCTCGATGGTTCAGCCGCGCACGGGCAAGATCCTGGCGATGGCGCAGAACACCAAGTGGGGTACGAAGGGCAACGGGAAGACGACGTACAACTACAACGTGCGTCGTGCGGACGGTGGCACGATCGGTATGCAGTCGGGCTCGTCGTTCAAGCCGTTCACCCTGGCAGCGGCGCTGGAGAAGGGCATCTCGCCAAACATCTCGATCAACGCCCCTGGCGTGAAGACGTTCTACGGATTCCGTGACTGCGACGGTTACCAATTCCCCGGGTACACGGTGCGCAACGCCAGCGTCAGCGAAGCGGGCAACTTTGACATGTACTCCGGCACGAAGCATTCGGTGAACACGTTCTTCGTCGGGTTGGAGCAGATGGTCAGCTTGTGCCGCCAAGCTGAGATCGCCGAGTCTCTTGGTGTTCGGCGCGGAGATGGCAAGCAGTTGAACCGAGTTCCGTCGTTCGTTCTCGGCGCCAACGAGGTGGTCCCGCTGGATATGGCCGGGGCATTCGCTGGGTTCGCCAACGACGGAGTTTGGTGCAAGCCAAACCCGATCGACAAGATCGTGGGCATTGAGGACGGTCACAAGATCTACAACGCGAGCCCGGACTGCCACCGAGTCCTGAGCAGTGCGGTGGCGCAAACCGTTACATCTCTGCTCAAGGGTCCGCTGGGGGCCGGGGGAACCGCATCTGGACAGACGTTTGGCCGCCCTGCGGCTGGCAAGACCGGTACCTCTGACTCCTCCTCCGCTGTCTGGTTCGCCGGGTACACGCCCCAGATCTCATCAGCGGTGTGGGTGGGCGATCCTAGGGGCGGCTACCGCTACCCGTTGCGAAACGTGGTGATAAACGGCCGCTACTACGGCACGGTCTACGGTGGTTCGCTGCCAGCGCCAATCTGGCGTGCCGCCATGGCCGCAGCGCATTCGGGTCTGCCAATCCAGGACTTCGGATCGGCGCCATCGTACTACGACTCCTCGGGCGTCGACTCCGGCCCGCCCGAACAGGGGCAGTCGCCGTCCAATCCGAAGCCCGACAAAGGCACGGACTGGGGTCGGGAGTTGCTGGACCGCTTGCCGGACTTCGACTTCGGCCGCTGAACGCCCGCTTTCGTAGACGTGCTCAGCGGTCGGCGCCGTGCCAGGCTGTCCTCATGCCGTCGCGACGCTCTTGGGCCACGATCGGCGCTGTAGCAGCGGCCGGGGGAGTCGCCGCCGGGGTCTGGGCGTTTGTCGAGCCACACCGTTTCACAACGCGACGAGTCGCGGTTCCGGTTCTCTCCGCTGGAAGCACACCGCGGCGAATCCTGCACCTGTCTGACATGCACATGAGCACGGACCATCTAAGGATGCGTCGCTGGATCGCGCGGTTAGCCCACCTGGAGCCGGATCTGGTCGTCGTCAGTGGCGACTTCTTGGCAGGTCCTCACGCTGTAGCGCCCGTGCTGGACGCTCTCAAGCCGTTGCTGGACAGGCCCGGAGTGTTCGTGCTGGGAAGCAACGACTACTTCGCGCCGAAGTTCCTCAACCCCGCGCGGTACCTGCGCGGTCCCACATCGATGGAGGCGCGCGGGGACTTCCTGCCCTGGCCGGACCTCGTGGAGGGCTTGACTAAGGCGGGTTGGGCGGATCTGTCCAACAAGCAGGCACTCGTGGAGCTCCCGGGTTGGACGGTGGCGGCCCGTGGCGTGGACGACCCGCACATCCTTAGGGATCGATACGACTTGGTAGCGGGGCCGTTCCCGGACGGAGTGGACGTGAGGCTCGGGGTGACCCACGCGCCCTACAGGAGGGTGCTGGACGAGATGGTTGTGGATGGGGCCGACTTGATACTCGCCGGACACACGCACGGCGGCCAGCTACG
>JAUYJT010000072.1 GCA_030700225.1 Candidatus Nanopelagicales bacterium
GACGTAAACGTGCTCGTCGTGATAAGCAGACCCTTCTCGCCACGACACCGGCGACACCCCGATCACCGAACCGTCAGCCTGACCATCAAGGCCCCACCCCGAACACCGGGACGGGGCCTACGTCATACCGCCTCAACCGCACCCACGATGACGCCGACATCCTCATCCAGCGTGGCGGCTAACAACTTGTGGACATATCCAGAGTATGCTTTGTGGTATGTCAACGGATCTGACCACAGTCAAGGTGAGCAAGCGCGTGCGCGAGCGCATCGCGCGTGCGTCACGCAGCCAACATGTGCCAGCGAACGAGTTTCTGGATCGTCTCGTTTCGGATTGGGAACGTCGGCAACGTATGGCGGCCGTCGCGTCTGCCATGAACAACGCCAGCGAGGCGGAGCGGGCTGCTTTCGAGGCCGAGAGTGAACTCTGGGACCCGGCAACAGCCGACGGCTTGGACTCATAGCAGTGGACGACATCTCAGCGGGAAGTGTCGTCTGGGTCAATCTGTCCCCAACCCTGGGCCGCGAGCAACGCGGCCACCGCCCCGCCGTGATTGTCTCGAGCCAGGATCACCTGGCCCTCATCAACAGTTTGGCAATCATCGTGCCATGCACGACCACTTCGCGGGGCTGGCCCAACCACGTAGAGCTTGCGGGGCCAACTGGCCTTCGCGAGACGAGCTACGCGATGACCGAGCAGCCACGTACCGTCAGTAGAACGCGAATCACGGAAGTTGCCGGCACCGTCGGCAAGGAATGCTTGGCGGAAATCGTCATGTGGCTAGACGACTGGATTCACGCGCGTAGCTCGCCGGCTTGACGAGTCCCATATTCGGTCGATTACGGGCACTTCGGACTTGACGGGGCCTGGCCAGTTGCCGCCAGATAGTCGGTGCAATAGGTGCCGGGCCGGAACGGCATGAATCGGCGTTTCACCTCAACTAGTCCAGATCAAGGGCTGTCTGGATCGCTGTTGCGAGTAGCTGTTCCTGACGCGGTAGGAGTGATCCGATCTGGGAGCCCAAGGCTGACACAGGAATCGTGGTGATGTTGTCGCAACTGATGACCGATGCCTGGTTCAGGCCGTTGTCGAGACCGACCGGTACTTCCGTTGACAGCCCACGGATTGTCGGCTCTTCGGATTTGAGTGGGGGTCCCCCCACCCGCGAAGCGGGAAGGGGGAGGGGCGCAGCCTTGATCATGTTGGTGGTCGCGCTGCTCGGGTGAGCGCGACATGACTCACTATGCGGCGCTGGAAGAGTACGCGCCAGTGGGTGGGCTCCCGCGCGAGCCCCGTGGTCCAGGTTCGTGGGTGACAGGTTCGCATTGGTAGCCGCAGCGTCTTCAGCAGCGTTGGCGGCTAGCATCTGAGCATGGATTTGGCAGTGAACATGGACGCACTGGCGGACGTGTGCCGACGCTACGGCCTAGCCGAAGTCGCGGTGTTCGGATCCGTCGCCCGTCGAGGCCTGCACCCACTACAGCCTCCTCGACCTTGAACGCCACGAGGAGCCCCGCTAGACAACCACGTGCTTGGGGAACCTCACGATCGCGACGAACTCGTCGGCGTCAAGTGAAGCCCCACCGACCAGCCCGCCATCGATGTCCGGCTCGGCCATTAGCGCTGCCGCGCTCGACGACTTGACCGATCCCCCGTACAAGATGCGGACCGCGTCAGCCACGGCGTCGGACTGGTTCTCCCGGATGAAGCCGCGGATCGCACCACAAACCTCCTGAGCATCCTCTGGCGACGCGACCTCGCCAGTGCCGATCGCCCAGACAGGCTCATAAGCGATCACCAGTGACGCGAGGTCATCGGCGGAGATCCCGTCGAGGCTCCCCTTGACCTGATCCAAGACATGAGCGACGTGGCGCCCTTCCTTGCGGATGTCCAGGCCCTCACCGACGCAGACGATCGGAGTCATGCCATTGGCCAGAGCCTGGCGCGCCTTCTCATTGACGACCGCGTCCGTCTCTCCGTGGTACTGGCGACGCTCGCTGTGGCCGACTACAACGTAGGCGCAACCAAGGCGGGCCAGCATCGGAGCGGACACTTCACCTGTGTAGGCACCCGCGTCGTGCGTGGAGCAGTCCTGGGCCCCGTACTTGATCGCGTAGCCATCAGCGTCGATGAGTGTCTGCACCGATCTCAGCGCCGTGAATGGTGGCAAGACCGCAACGTCAACCGCAGCCAGGTCCTCTTCGGTCAGCGTGTACGCCATCCTCTGGACGTGTGCCATTGCCTCAAGGTGATTGAGGTTCATTTTCCAGTTCCCTGCCATCAGGGGCCGACGTTCAGCGGTCACAGCAGATCACTCCTCATCAAGGACGGCGATACCGGGAAGTTCCTTACCTTCCAGGAACTCAAGGCTCGCCCCACCACCGGTCGAGATGTGCGAGAAGTCGGCCTCGGGCAGCCCCAGCTTGCGGATCGCGGCCGCACTGTCTCCTCCGCCGACAACTGTGAAGCCCGGCGACGTCGCTAGGGCCTCCGCCACCGCGCGCGTCCCGTTAGAGAACGGCGCCATCTCGAACACACCCATGGGGCCGTTCCACACGATGGTCCGGGCGTCGGCGAGCTTCGAGGAGAACAGCTCGATCGTTTCCGGTCCGATGTCCAGCCCGATCCAGCCCGGCTCAATGCCGTCAATCCCGACCGTGCGAGTGTCAGCGTCAGCTTCAACGGCACGGGCGACCACGACGTCCACCGGCAGGACGATCTCAATTCCTGACTCCTCAGCCTGGGCCATCACCCGCCGGACAGTGTCGATCTGGTCCGACTCCAGCAGCGAGTCGCCCACACCGTGTCCACGAGCCGCCAGGAAGGTGAAGCACATGCCACCGCCGATGAGGATGCGGTCGACCGACTTCAGCAGATTGCCGATGACCCCAAGCTTGTCCGACACCTTCGCGCCGCCCAGCACGACCGCGTAGGGCCGGTCCGGGTCGCTGAGGACCTTGCGGAACACCTTCGCCTCCGCGAGCACTAGCTGACCGGCCGCGTGCGGCAGCAGGCGCGCGACATCTGTCACGCTCGCTTGCTCGCGGTGAACGACACCGAACCCGTCGCTTACGTACATGTCAGCCAGCTCGGCGAGCTCAGCGGCCAGCTGAGCGCGCTCCGCTGGATCCTTGCTCGTCTCGCGCGGATCGAAGCGGACATTCTCCAGCAAGAGCACCTCGCCTGGCTCGAGCTTGTCGACCGCTTCCTCGGCTACCGGACCTGTCGTCGCTGCCACGAAACCGACCGGGCTGCCCAGCAGTTCGCTCATCCGCACGGCCACCGGAGCTAGGGACATCTCTGGACGAGCCTGCCCCTTCGGGCGACCCAGGTGGGCGGCCACGATGACGGCCGCCCCCCCGTCCAGCAGCTTGCGGATCGTGGGAATGCTCGCCCTGATCCGCCCGTCATCGCTTATCGAGGCTCCGGCGCCTCCTATCTTCATGGGCACGTTCAGGTCCGACCTGACCAGTACCCGCTTGCCAGCGACGTCGATATCGTCCAGAGTCAGCATCTTCGCCTCCCGAGGTGAACGCGTTCAGCTACAAAGACGCGCCCACGAAGCGGACGAAGTCCACGATCCGGTTCGAGTAGCCCCACTCGTTGTCGTACCAGCCCAGGACCTTGGCCAGCGGGCCCATCGTGTTGGTAAGCGAGGCGTCGAAGATGCACGAGTGTGGATCAGTGACGATGTCGCTGGACACGATCGGGTCCTCGGTGTACTTCAGTATCCCGAGGAGCTCGCCTTCGGCGGCGGCCTTCATCGCCGCGTTGATTTCCTCCGGGCTCGCTGGCTTTGGCAGCTCAACGGTCAGGTCGGTTGCCGACCCCGTCGGCACCGGAACACGCATCGCGTAGCCGTCCAGCTTGCCCTTCAGCGCTGGCAAAACCAGCGCGACGGCCCGTGCCGCGCCCGTGGTCGTCGGAATCATGCTCAAAGCGGCCGCCCTCGCGCGGCGCAGGTCCTTATGCGGCGCGTCCAAGATCACCTGATCGTTGGTGTAGGCGTGGATCGTCGTCATCAAGCCACGCTCGATCCCGAAGTTATCCAGCAGTACCTTGGCCATCGGCGCCAAGCAGTTGGTAGTGCACGATGCCATCGACATCACCGTGTCAGCGGCTGGGTCGTAATCGCCCTGGTTGACGCCCATCACGACCGTCGCGTCGGGGTTCTTGGCCGGAGCGGAGATGATGACCTTCTTCGCACCGCCAGCTTCCACGTGAATCCGCGCGGCGTTGGCGTCGGTGAACCGACCTGTCGATTCCACGACGATGTCCACTCCGAGGTCGCTCCAGGGAAGATTGGCTGGATCGCGCTCAGCCAAGACCTTGATCTTCTTACCCTCCACGATGATGGCCTCGCCGTCTGTGGTGACGTCATGGCCGAGCCGACCCAGGATCGAGTCGTATTTCAGCAGATGCGCGAGAGTCGCTGGGCTGGTCAAGTCGTTGACCGCCACGATCTCGATGTCCTCGCCGGACAGAGCCATGAATGTCTTTACCAGTATCCCCTGAGATTGCTGCGCGTCGATAGCGCGGTAGAGGTTTCGCCCGATGCGGCCGAAGCCGTTGATGCCTACTCGAATGGTCACGGAAATTCTCCTGTTCGCCAGTTGCCCAGACGGACCGCTTACCCCCGCCCTGGCGACACTAGCGAAAGAAGGCGCCCGTCTCCTGGCGACTAGAAAAAAGCTCCGCGAATAGGCGAATCAGTCATCGAAGATGACATCTGAGACGCTGGCTTCGGTTCCTGGGACGCCCAACTCGGCGGCGCGCTTGTCAGCCATAGAAAGCAACCGTCTGATCCGTCCGGCGATCGCGTCCTTGGTCAAAGGTGGCTGAGCCAGCGCCCCGAGTTCCTCCAGGCTTGCCTGCTTGTGTTCGAGGCGCAGCTCTCCAGCCGCACGCAGATGCTCAGGAACCAAGTCACCGAGAATCTCAAGCGCGCGCTCCACACGGGCACCCGCCGCCACCGCGGCGCGGGCAGATCGACGCAAGTTGGCGTCATCGAAATTCGCCAGCCGGTTGGCGGTGGCCCGCACCTCGCGGCGAAGGCGACGTTCTTCCCAGGCCAGCCGGGTCGATTGGGCGCCCATCCTTGTGAGCATGTCGCTGATCGCGTCCCCGTCGCGGATGACAACCCTGTCGACACCGCGCACCTCACGCGACTTAGCTGGGATCCCCAGCCTGCGAGCCGCACCCACAAGAGCTAGCGCCGTCTCGGGGCTCGGGCAGGTCACCTCCAGCGCGGATGATCGGCCAGGCTCGGTAAGCGATCCGTGCACCAGGAAGGCGCCGCGCCACGTGGCCTCGGAGTCACACGGTCCCCCAGCGACAACGGCCGGCGGCAACCCCAGGACTGGGCGACCCCGGCCGTCAACCAGTCCCGTCTGGCGGGCCAACCATGGGCCCCCCTCAAACACCTGGATGGCATATTTGGCTCCACGCCGTAGACCCGAGGGCTGTATGACCGCGAGCGTCACTTCGTGGCCGTACAGATCTGTGATGTTCTTGCGGATTCGCCTGGCGATCGTGCCGGTGTCGAACTGCGCCTCCACCACGACCGAGCCGGAAACGATATTCAGGCTGCCGCCGATGCGCAGCATCGAGGCCACCTCGGCCTTGCGGCAACAGACCTTCGTGACGTTGCGGCGACTGAGCTCATCCTTCACGTCACTTGTTAGCGCCATGGAGCGATCCTGCCACGACCAGTAATCTCGGCGAACGCGGCCGCCAGCAGATCCGGGTCATGCTTGCCCTCGGCGGGGCTTTCGGCACTGGCGACGGGCCGCATCACCAAGGCCGCCCCCAGCTTCTGGCACTCATCGCGCAGTCCGTCGGCGTCCATCCGAACCCGCGAATCCGCCACTACCGCGTCCAAGCGCAACTCGGGGAACTTCCCGGCTAGCACCCGCACGTACTCGCTCGCGGTGAACCCGTGAGTCTCAGAGTCGCTCTCGGACAAGTTCAGAACCAGGATGCGCTTGGCGTCACTGTCCTCGACGGCCTTGCGCAGGTCAGGGACTAGCAGGGGCGCGATGACCGAGGTGTACCAGGACCCAGGCCCCAGCACGATGAAGTCCGCCTCCGTCACCGCCGCCAGGGCCTCGGCGCAGCCCGGAGGGTCCGATGGGACTACGCGCACGTCCAAGACTCGGCCGTGAGTCGTCGCCACGGCCACCTGCCCACGGATGCGGCTCACCGCCCCAGGATTTGACGGGTCAGCCCCTGAAACGTCCGCCTCAATCTCCAGGGGCACGACAGAAACCGGAAGAACGCGCCCCTGGGCGCCCAATAGCGCCGCAACCCAATCCAGCCCGGCCACGACGTCCGCGGTCTCCTCCCACAGCGTCGCGATGAGCATGTTGCCCAGGCAATGGCCTCTCAGGTCTCCGGAACCTCCGAACCTGTGCTGGATTACCCGGCTCCACGTACGGCCCCACGTGTCGTCCCCGCACAGGGCCGCGAGAGCCATACGCAGGTCTCCCGGCGGCAACACGCCGAATTCCTTGCGCAACCGGCCGGAGGAACCTCCGTCATCGGACACGCCCACGATCGCAGTCAGGTTGTCAGTCACCCGTCGCAAGGCACGCAGACTCGCGGCCAGACCATGCCCGCCGCCGAGGGCCGCTACTCGTGGACCATGTCCCTCAGGGAACCTGTGGCGTATCTTCACTCGCGCCCCAGATCCCTGTGCGTGACGAGAGTCTCCACGCCTCGCTTCACCAAGCGCACGCTCAGGTTCTCCGCCATCGAAACGCTGCGATGCTTGCCCCCTGTGCAACCGACAGCGACCGTCATATACCGCTTACCCTCGCGCAGATACCCATCGGCCACCAGAGTCACCATGCGGGTGACAATGTCCAAGAACTCCCGGGCATCCGCACTGGCAACCACCTGGTCGTTCACCTCTGCTTCGAGTCCGGTCATATTCCTGAGCAGAGGATCCCAATACGGGTTCGGCAGGAATCGCACATCCAACACCACGTCCGCGTCCACCGGAATTCCGAACTTGAAGCCGAAGGAAATGACCGTTGCCCGAAGGCTGACAGCGGTCTCGTCAGGGAACGCCGCCTCAACGCGTCGCCTCAGCTCGTGGATGTTCAGATTCGTCGTGTCGATCACGAGGTCCGCGTCTCCACGGAAGCGCTGCAACAGCGACCGTTCAAGCTCCACGCCATCCAGAATTCGCCCGCGACCTTGCAGGGGGTGCGGACGACGGCTGCTCTCGAACCGCCGCACCAATGACTCGTCGCTGGCCTCGATGAAGATCACGCGCGCATTAGCTCCCTCAGCCCGGATCCGAGCAAGGACGACATCAAGATCGGCGAACGCATCCCCGCCCCGCGCGTCGACGACTACCGCGAGCCCCACGGAGTTCCTGTCCACAGGGACTTGCTCCAAGGCCGCTGGCAACAGCCGCAGGGGAAGGTTGTCAATGACGAACCAGCCGAGATCCTCCAACGCTCTGGCAGCGGTGGACTTGCCAGCACCTGACATGCCAGTGACCAGTACCAACTCTCGACGCTGGGAGCCTTGAGACATCACTGACCGGTCCTCTCCGCCGCAGCCGTGCCTGGCTGGCGATCGCCTTCGACGATCTGTCCGGTACTCAAGCTAACAACGACTGGCGACCCGGACAGCTGACTCTTGATGGTCGCAGCCATCACGGGCCCGATGCTCGGCACTTCAGCGAGCTGGTCCACTTCCGCGCCGCGAATGGCCCGAACTGATCTGAAACGTGCCAGCAGCGCCTTGCGCCTGGCAGGCCCGAGCCCGGGTACGTCGTCGAGCTCGCTCGCGGTCGCGCGCTTGGCCCGGCGGCGCCGATGGCCGGCGACGGCGAACCTGTGCGCCTCATCGCGCAGCTGTTGCAACAGGTGGAGCGCATCGCTGGACCTCGGCAGGATCAGCGGGCTCGGGTTCCCGGGCAGCCATATCTCCTCCAGCCTCTTGGCCAATCCGCACACGGCCACGTCCCCGATCCCGAGTCGGTCCAAAGCGTTGCGAGCGAAGTTGGCCTGAGGACTGCCACCGTCGACCATCACTAGCTGGGGAGGATACGAGAAGCCGCGCCTCCGCATTGGATCCCTGGGGGCTTGGCCCTCGACCGGATCGGACTCGACCCGACCCGACACTTCCTGATACAGGGCGAACCGCCGCGTGAGAACTTCCGCGAGCGCGTCAACGTCAGAATGCGCGTTCGCACCAGACACGACGAAGCGCCGGTAGTCGGCCTTCTTGGGTAGTCCGTCCTCGAACACGACCATGGATCCGACCGTGTCTTGCCCCTGCAGCGTCGAAATGTCGTACCCCTCGATTCGCAACGGAGCTGAACTCATGCCAAGTGCCATCTGGAGGTCTTCCAAGGCCCGGGCTCGTGTCGTAAGGTCGCCAATGCGACGGCGCTTGTGCAGCGTGAGCGACTGTTCGGCGTTTCGTGTGACTGTCTCGATCAGCGCACGCTTGTCGCCGCGAACCGGGCGGCGGATACTCACGTGGCCGCCGCGACGTTCACTCAGCCAAGACCCGAGCGCCTCCAGGTGGCTCGGCACCTCCGAGACCAGCAACTCACGCGGGATGTCCCGCGGATCTGATTCGGAGTAGACCCTGATCAACGCTTGCTCCAGTAACTCGGGAGAGTCCATCGCGATCCCGGGCTCGAAGATCATTCCCCGCTGCCCGGTGACTCTGCCCCTCCGAACGAAGAAGGTCTGGACCGCGGCCTCCAGGCCGTCGCCGGCCAGCGCCACCACGTCGGCATCGGTGCGGTCGGGCAGGACCACGGCGTTGCGTTCCAGGGCCTTGCGCAGCGCCGCTAGGTCGTCCCGCAAGCGAGCGGCTGTTTCATAGTCCTGCCGCCGAGACGCCGCTTTCATGCGCCGTTCGACCCCCCGAACGAACTTGTCCGAGTCACCGGCCATGAACGAGCAGAAATCGTCAACTATCGCTCGGTGCTCTTGCTCGCTGACCCGGCCAACGCATGGCGCGCTGCACTTGCCGATGTCGCCGAGCAAGCAGGGCCGTCCAGCAGCAGCCGCACCGCGGAAGACCCCCTTCCCGCAGGTCCGAGCGGGGAACACGCGCAACAGCTGGTCAACTGTCTCCCGGATGGCCCAGGCATACGCGTAGGGGCCGAAGTACCGCACTCCCTTCCGCTTGGCCCCTCGCATCACCATGATCCGCGGGTATTCCTCGCCGACCGTGACGGCCAGGTAGGGGTACGACTTGTCGTCGGCGTACTTGACATTGAACCGCGGTTCGAAGGCCTTGATCCACGAGTACTCCAGTTGGAGCGCCTCGGTTTCACTGCCGACTACTATCCACTCCAGCCCGGACGCGGCGGACACCATGGCTCTGGTCCGCGGATGCATCCTGTCCGGATCGGCGAAGTACGAGTTCAGACGGCCGCGCAGACTCTTGGCCTTGCCGACGTACAGTATCCGGCCAGCTGAATCGGTGAACTTGTAGACGCCGGGGCTATCGGGCACACTGCCCGGCTCCGGCCTGACAGAGGTCGGAACCATCACTTGACAAGCGTAACCGTGGGCGAATGGTACAGCCGCACCGCGAGTGAGAAAGGTCACGCCCCGGAAATGTTGATCTTCCGCCGATAGCGGTGACCCTTGACGAATGCCCCCAAAAGTGACTGCGATCGCGCGCGCCGTTGCCGTGGTTGCGGCTGGCTCGCTGCTGTGGGCGCTGCCAACGGTAACCGGTGACGCCGACGCTGCCAGCCACCAGGAGATCCAACGAGCGCGGCACACACGCGTCTACATTCAAGGCGACTCGCTCACCGTTGGAAGCTCGAGCGCCCTTCGGCGCACCCTCGGCCGGAAGGTCGCCAACGTCAGTGTCGACGCCGCCATCGGGCGCTTCACCGCCACCGGATTGGCCCGGATCAGGCACGACCGCCGTGCGCGCAAGTCCCGTGTGTGGGTAATCGCTCTGGGAACGAATGACGCACCGCGAGCTCACGTAATGAAGCGGGCGGTGCGCAAGAGTCTGCGCTTGGCCGGTCCGAGACGCCACGTGATCTGGCTTACTGTCCAGCGCCCAGGGCCCTACGGCCGCGTCAACAAGATGATGCGCAGACTCGACAGATCGAGTCAGCGGCTGCATCTTGTCGATTGGGCGCGCCTGATGAAGAGGCGCTCAGGGTTGCTGGTCAACGACCGGGTCCACGCCACAGCGAAGGGCTATAGGACGCGGGCACGCCTGATCAGCCAGCAAGCACTCACTCTGGCCCAGCAGCCGTAGCTCACGGACGCCGCGCGCGAGCCGAGCGGTGGATTCGATTCCCCCCACGCTTCTGCGGGTACAGTCGCCTTGGTGTTGCCAACGGGAGGACCGGTTGTTTGTGAGACGGCGGATCGCAGTCGTTGACCCCGCCTACCGTGACTAGGGCTTCGATGCCACCGATCATTGGTCAGGCGATCCGGTTCGTCACCGTGGGGCTCGCGAGCGCCGCCGTGGACTTCTGCTTTCTGTACCTCCTACACGGAGTGCTCGGACTAGCGGTCGCTCCCGCAGCCTTTCTCGCCTTCTGGTCGTCGTTCTTCGTCAACTTCGCATTGAACCGTTCCTGGTCCTTCGGAGCGCAGGCCTTCCGACCCGGCCCGCAGGTAGCGCGATTCGTGATCCTTGTTATCGCCAACAGCCTGGCCACAGTGGCAGCGGTAGCCGGTCTGGTGGCGATAGGCATTCCCTACCTTTACGCGAAGATCGTCACGCTGGCGTTCCTAGCGTGCTTGAACTTCTTCCTCCTGCGCTACTGGGTGTTCCGGGCGCCGACCGACGGTCCCGATTCGCCAATCGACGCCGCCTGTCAAGCGTCGTCCGCGAGCGTTCAGCCAAGCTTCAGGCCCGCTTCGGCGAGTTCAGAATCCGATCCCCCTTGACCTCGATCACGATCGGTTCGAGGGGAAGCGGGGCCGGCCCCCTCAACACCTCGCCAGTCGTGGATGAGTACTGGGAGCCGTGACATGGGCACAGGATCTTGTCGGGCGTTACCTCAGAGACAGTGCACCCTTGATGTGTGCAGATCGCTGAGAAGGCGTGGAAGTCCCCAGCCGTCGGCTGCGTGATGACGACCCACTTGTCAGGCACGACCAGACCGCCGCCCTCGGGCACATCGGACGTGAGCGCCAGCCCGGTCTGGCGCTCAGGAACGTCACTCGCGGCGGTCAAGTCATCGGGCGATTCGGACGGCTCGGAAACGCCCTGCCCACATGCGGCCAGGAGTCCAGTGGCCGCCGCACCCAGTATCAGCGCGCGCCTGTCGACAACGAAACCTTCGCGGGATCCAGATTCGGCAGGCTCTTGGTTCATCGAACTAGGGTGCCACGGAATCGAGGTCTCCGGCCAGAGCTGGAGCCAGCGTTCGCGCGAGAAACACGCCGGTATGCGATCCCGGCAATACCGCGATCTGTTCCGGCGTTCCAACGCCGACTACATGCCCACCACCCGAGCCGCCTTCGGGGCCCAGGTCGATGACCCAGTCAGCGGTCTTGATCACGTCCAAGTTGTGCTCAATGACGATGACCGTGTTGCCCTTGTCCACCAGTGACTGAAGGACGCCGAGCAGCTTGCGGATGTCCTCGAAGTGCAGGCCGGTGGTGGGCTCATCGAGTAAGTAGACGGTCCGCCCGGTCGAACGCTTGCGCAGTTCTGCGGCCAGCTTCACCCGCTGGGCCTCGCCGCCCGACAGCGTGGTCGCTGGTTGCCCCATCCGCACATATCCCAGGCCTACCTCCACCAGAGTCCGCAGGTGGCGGGCGATGGCCGGGACCGGTTCGAAGAACCCCAGCGCTTCCTCTATGGGCATCTGAAGGACTTCCGCGATCGTCCTTCCCTTGTAGTGCACCTCCAAGGTTTCCCGGTTGTACCGGGCGCCGTGACAAACATCGCAGGGCACGTAGACGTCGGGCAAGAAGTTCATCTCGATCCTCAAAGTCCCGTCGCCGGAGCATGCTTCGCAGCGGCCGCCTTTGACATTGAAGGAGAACCTGCCGGGCTGGTACCCGCGGACCTTCGCCTCCTTCGTCTCGGCGAACAGCCGCCGGACGTGATCGAACACGCCCGTGTAGGTCGCTGGGTTGGACCTCGGTGTGCGGCCGATGGGGCTCTGGTCGACGTGCACGACCTTGTCCACGTGCTCCAACCCATGGACCCGCCGGTGTCGGCCGGGGATCGTGCGAGCCGAGTTGATGTCGCGCGCGAGGACCTTGTAGAGCACGTCGTTCACCAGGCTGGACTTGCCCGAGCCGCTGACGCCGGTCACCGCGACCAGGCACCCCAGCGGGAACTCCACTGTCACATCCACCAGGTTGTGCTCACGAGCGTCCTCCACTCGCAGAGCCTGCCCCGGCGCGGGAACCCGCCGCGCGCCCGGCACGGGTATGCTGCGGCGCCCGGCCACGTAGTCCCCCGTTATCGAATGCGGCGACCCCGTCAGCTCCGGCAGGGGGCCACTGACGACGACTTGGCCGCCGTGCTCGCCAGCGCCGGGGCCAATGTCCACGATCCAGTCCGCACTCCTGATGGTTTCCTCATCGTGCTCGACGACTATGAGCGTGTTGCCCAGTTCCCTGAGCCTGAGCAAGGTCTCGATCAGCTTGCGGTTGTCCCGCTGATGCAGCCCAATGCTGGGCTCGTCCAGCACATAGAGCACGCCAACGAGACCGGACCCTATCTGCGTCGCCAACCGGATACGTTGAGCCTCGCCTCCCGCCAGAGTCGCGGCAGCCCGGTCCAACGTCAGATAGTGAAGCCCCACGTCAACCAGAAACCGCAAACGCTCATTGACTTCCTTCAGCACCCGTTCGGCTATCGTGCGGTCCCGCTGGCTCAAGTCCAGGTGTGCTAAGCGCAGGGCGCACTCCCCGATGGGAAGGGCGGCCAGATCCGCGATGCTCGATCCACTGATCTTCACACTGAGAGCAAGAGGCTTGAGCCTGCGGCCCTGGCAACTTGGGCACGGCACGGGGCGCAGGAACGCCCCGAACCGGTCCCGGGATGAGTCCGTCTCGGCTTCGGCGTAGCGGCGGCGCACGAACGGGATGGCGCCCTCGAAACTCGCCTTGTAGGAGCGCTCACGCCCGTATCGGTTGCGGTACCGCACCAGCAGCTTCCGCGGGTGGCCAGTCAGTACCGCCTCTTTGACTTCCGGAGCCAGATCCGCCCACGGTGTGTCCACGTCCGAGCACATCTCGGCGGTCAGCGCGGCCAGTAGCCGCCCAAAGTACTCCGAGATGTGACCCGCAGCCCATGGGTTCACGGCCCCCTGAGCCAGGCTCAGCGCCTGGTCCGGCACGATCAGGTCAACATCGACTTCCATCCGCGTGCCGAGCCCCGAGCAATCGGGGCAAGCCCCGAATGGCGAGTTGAACGAGAACGAGCGCGGCTCCAACTCCTCGAACGACAGATCGTCCTTCGCGCAGGCCAGGTGCTCACTGAATGTGCGCTCCCGTTGCGGATCCAGGGGGTCCACGTCCACGAAGTCGAGCGTGACGGTGCCGCCTGCTAGCCCGAGCGCGGTCTCGATCGATTCGGTTATTCGCTGCTTGGCGTCAGGCTTTACTACCAACCGGTCAACCACAACGTCGATCGAGTGCTTGTCCTGCTTGCGCAGGGCAGGGGGCTCTGTCAACGAATGCGGCACGCCGTCGACACGAACCCGGGCGTATCCCTGGGACTGGAGCTGGCGGAATAGGTCCGCGTACTCGCCCTTGCGTTCTCTGACTAGCGGAGACAGGACCTGGAATCGGGTTCCCGCGGGCATCTCCAGCACCCGGTCGACGATCTGCTGCGGTGTCTGACGCGCGATCGCGTCGCCGCACACAGGACAGTGGGGCTTGCCGATTCTGGCGAACAGCAGGCGCAGGTAGTCGTAGACCTCCGTTATCGTCCCCACCGTGGACCTGGGGTTGCGGCTTGTGGACTTCTGGTCGATCGAAACGGCAGGGCTGAGGCCTTCGATGAAGTCCACGTCGGGCTTGTCCATCTGCCCCAGGAACTGACGCGCGTATGACGAAAGGCTCTCGACATACCGGCGTTGACCTTCAGCGAAGATCGTGTCGAACGCCAGGCTTGACTTACCGGACCCGGACAACCCCGTGAACACGATGAGGGCGTTCCGCGGCAGGTCTAGCGAGATGTTCTTCAGATTGTGCTCCCGCGCCCCGCGCACGACGAGTCGGTCCGCCACGAATCACCTTCCTCGACCTGCCCCGGCTTAGTCAGGCTAACCCGGACGTCCGACAACCGATTCCGGACTCATCGGATTCCAGTGGGGACCCGCGGATTGTGGGGAAGCGAGCCGGTACGGGATCTACCTGTCCGGTTTGTCGGGTTTCTGGGCTGGATCGACCCGCAGTGGGGGTACTCCTTCCCCGGCGGGGTCTTCTCACCTCGGCAGGGTGGGGCCACTTGAAGCGAGCATTCCCAGATGGTCGCGATCCGAGCCGCCCGCGTCCAAGGCCTCACCGACGCCGACGCCCGCCGCCGCCAGCGCCGCCACGCCGAGCACGCTCGGCAGGAGGTCCGCCCATGACCAGCCGTCGACCCCCAGAAACCAACCCAGACAAGATCACCTCACCGGCCGCCAAATACGGTCTGAATCCAAGCCGGAACTGTTGCAAAGAGTCAGACACGCCTCACGGCGGGCTTGTTCTCCACAATATCCAGGACTATGCGTCTTCTGTCAGCCCTGACATGACCCAACCCCCTCACGCAACGAAATCCCCTGACTCTGCCGGGGGCGTCAGGGAGCCTCCTCGCATGGCGAGGCACGCGATCGTGGCGGTGACGAGCCCCAGGAAGCTGACCACTACCCAAGGCCACAGACCGAGGAGCCTGGGAAACACCGACTCCTCAAGCACCACACGTTCGGACGGCGTTGAGACGTCTACCTTGTACACGCCTCGCTCATCGACCCTGAACGACGCCACGCTGACCAGGACACTCCCGTCGCCAGTCTCTGTCTGGGTGTAGTCTTTCCAGGTTGGAATGTCTTCGCCAGCGGGACCGCTGACCCGTACGTCCCGCCAGTGAACGCTACGACGTCCCCACTCCTCGTACACGACTGGTCCCACCTCGATGGAACTTCCGACCGCTTCAAGAAGTATCCACTCGCCGACTTCGAGCTCCGCAGTGACGGCGCCAGGAGTTCGCCAGGCAGCCACCGGGCTCATAGCGTTCAGCTGAACGGCCGTGGCGAACACGAACAATGCGGCCGCTACCCAACAGACAACACCGACGAGGCCAACCGTGACCTTCAACATGTTGCCCCGCAGTATCATTACTGCCGCCCCGTGTCCAGGCCGCCACCGCTTCGGCTCCGGAAGGACACGCCCAGTTTCTCGCTCAGGATCCGTGCGCGATCCGCGCCCACCTGATGCGTCTTGCCGCGACAACAGCGAACAGGCATCGTCCGCTCGGGTCCAAGCCGAACCACGGCCATGTACTGGCCATTCCGTTGATTCAGTTCAACGCCAGAGATTCTCTCTCGTCGCACCAACCGGGGAATGGACCCAGGACTCCACCAAGCAACATAGGGTCCTGAGATCAGGATCCCCTCGTAGAGACCGCCGAACATGACGACGCCAGGTGTAGCCAGCAGACTGATAACCAGATCACCACCTCGGTCGGAGAGCCACAACCAAGCAGCAACCGCGTACAAGACGACGCCAGCCGCTACAACGAGCCACGAAGGCCACCGCAGATAGCTCATCAGGCGCGCCACACCGGCAGAACCGCCACAAGTCCCGCGCCAATGAGCAATGCGGGAGCAACCACCCGTCGTGCCCACGCCATGGCAGTCCGTGACAAATGCATCCAAGGGGCCAACCTCGCTCCCGGGCGACATCCTGCGAGCACAGCAAAACCGAGCGTCAACCATGTCAGCGAATACACCCAACGCAAGCCACTGACGTCCTCCACCGCTGCTACCGCACCGAACACCCACAACGCGATCGCACCCAGGACGAGCACAGGGGCCAGGACTCGACCCGGGCCTCTTGTGATCACACGGGTCCAGTCGCCTTCCCGTGCGCTCTCGCGCAACGCAGGACCCAGGGCGCTGGGGAAGCGCGACCCGGCTGCGAAACTACTCAACCACGCCCACAACGCGATGGCCAGGCAAGCCAGTCCCAGCCAGAAACTCGAACCCGGACTGAGGACTACTATGAGTGGGCCACCACCGCAGCCTCCAATCGAACGTGGGCCATTTCCATATCAACTTCGACTGGCTGCGTCCCCCTGAGACGCCGTAGCCACGTTTCCCAATACCGAACTCCCAATCGCGCTTCCTGATGCGCCCATGCCTGCGCCCGTAGGAAGTCCCGATTCCAAAGACATTCACGAACTCACGCCTACGGGAAGTCCGCGGCAGATTCGAGTAGCCAAAGTTCCACGCGGGCAAGCTGACGCCCCGGCCGCCCCAGCTGAGGTTGAGTCCCCGCCGATTGAATGAGAGGCCGCCACACAGCACTATGCATCCGCCAACCCCGTAGTTGATCCGCTTGGCGATGTACGTGCCCGCTCGGACGGCACCACCGTTGCTCACCCAATTCCAAGCACTCGAGACAGCGTCGCAGGCCCCCTGAATCCAGCTCCAACACATGCCGCTGATATCGTCCCCGTCAACCGGGTCCACGGGGTAGGTGTACGGGTTGGTGTTTCCGCCCCGGATTGGGTCTGTGGATAGGAATTGGCCGGTGTTGGGGTTGTAGGGGCGGGCTCCCATTTGGATGAGTCCGCTGGCCTGGGAGGTGGGCCGCTGGTAGGCGCCTAGCCATCCGTACCGGTCGCCGCTGGGCGCATCTGTCGAGGTGCTTCTGAGTTAATGAGGAACTTCGGGTTTTCAATACCCAACATTTGGTGATCTTGGTTCATGGTGTTTCCGCCTGGTGGTTTCGACGGTACTCGATCCGGTTGATTCGGGCCTGTTGAAGGCCGTGGCGTCGCCGTTGCCGGATGGCGTCGCCACGGCCTTCGTGCTCGTCTTCGGGGGTGACGTATCCGATCGCGGCGTGCAACCTGACGGTGTTGTATTCGACCCGGGCAAGCTCCAGCTCAAGCTCCAGCTCTCCGGGGTCGCGGATCTGTTCCAGGTGCGGCCATTCGCCTTTGACGTGGCCGAACAAGGTTTCGATCCACGCTTGATCCGTGGGGGTGTGCGGCCGTCCGAACTGTTGGGCGATGGCGACCCCGGCCATGAACTCCCTGGTGGTGTGGGAACGCATCTGGGGTCCGTTGTCCGACACCGTCAGCAGCAGCGGCAGTTCCCCGTTGGTGGTGAGCTGTTCCAGGACGTCGGCATCACCGGCCGCCAGTGCCGCGCGCAACTGCTCGCTACCCCAGCCGTCGGCGACCTCGAGCAGGCCCTCGACCCGCAGTGCGTGGGTGAACGCGACCTCGACCTGGCTCGAGCTTTCCTCGGCCGTGACCACGGTGGTCAGCCACTTGCGCGACACCATGTCCAGGATCGCGACCGCTGCTCGGCGGGCGCGGGTGAAGTGGGTGAAGTCGTACGCCCAAATGTGATTCGGTTTCCACACCAGCCAGTCCGGCCACGGCTTGCGCGGGATCGGGTCGCGGGCCGGATTGCCGGGCAGGATCAGATGTTCCGCGTTCAACACCCGCAGCACGGTCGATTCGGACACATGCACCAAGCCGAGCCGGGAACCGCGGTGGGCGAGTTTACGGTGTGATCGGTCCCGCTCACCCCAGCTCTCGAACAAAGCCACGATCGCGACCCACTCCCACGCCAGCAACCCGTGCACCGGGTTGCCACCTGGTTTGCCGTCCTCAAGATTCCCCGCGTCACGACGAGCCGTCCACCGGTCGCAGCGGGCGTCGTCGACCCCGAGCCACGCTGCGGCCCGTCGACGACTCCAGCCGCGTTCCGCGGCGTGATCGATCAGATCCAACAGGCTGGCCTTGACGTGTGCGTCCACTCGGGCGGGGACCGGGCCAGCGGTCAGTCCCAACGCGCTTTTCCCTCGACCAAATGAATGATCACCGCCTGCTCGGCGACGGTGGCCCGCAACCGCTCCACCTGGGCGCGCGCCTCGCCCAGGGCTGCCTGCTCCGCGGACTTGCCCCGCCTTCCGGGAACCGACGCCGCCAGGGCGTCCAAACCACCCTGTTTCGCGGTGCGGCAGATGTGGACCACGGTGGAGCGGTCCACCCGCCACTTCTCCGCGGCCTCCCGCTGCGTGGCTTGACCCGTTACCACCGACAGGAATATCTCGTACTTCTCGCTGGTGGACAAACGCCTCCGCTTGCGGGAGGCACCCGATACAGTCCCAATCATGAAACCCAACCCTTCGTCTCGTTGATCCTTCCGAGACCACCCGATTTGGTTGGGTATTGAAACAGGGGAAGTTCCTCACGAAGTCAGACGCAGAGCAACGGCCGCGGGTTTCGTGGCCTCCCCGGCGCGGGCCTCTGGACAGTCTGAACCGCCCGGGGCGGTTGGTATTGGTGTGTCACTGGAGGTTGCGGGGCGTAGCGAGGTTGCCGCACGTCCTGGCGTTCCTGGTGTCCCTGTGCGCGATGCGCGGGTGTCGCACAACGGTCGGCGCGTGACCGCGAATGTGTACTGGAACCAGGAGATGATCACCCGGAAGGGTCACCGGGACCGGTTCAATGTTCGCTTGGTCGCCCTCGGGCTCGGCGCGGCGTCCCCGGTCGTACTGAAGGATCGTTCGCGTCGTACTGTGCCACCGGCCGTGCAGCATGTCACCATCAAACTGGGTGAGAAGAAAGCCAAGAAACTGCGGGCAGCTTCGAGTGTGGCGCTGACGGTGTCGCAACAGTACGGGCTTCGTGGCCGTCACGACAACAAGTTCTTCCGCCAATACGTCACCGTTGTGGGGCGAGGATCGAAGCAGAAGCCGCACACCTTGGCGCGCGTCGCGCTGTCCCCCACCATGTGGGCCGGTCGCGATTGCGGTGATACCGAGATCAAGCCCGGGTTGAAGCTGTCCCGGTGCAACCTGCGCGGGGCGAACCTGTCCAGGGCTGACCTGCGCCGGGTGAACCTGTCCAGGACTGTCTTGCGCGGTTGCGACCTGTCCGACGCGCACCTGCGCGGGGTGAACCTGTCCAGGGCTGTCTTGCGCGGTTGCGACCTGTCCAGGGCTGTCTTGCGTCGGGTGAACCTGTCCGGCGCGCACTTGCGCGGGGCCAACCTGTCCGGCGCGGTTTTTGGTGGCATCACCGGTACCCCCGCGTCGCTGCCCGCCGGTTGGCATCTGTCCCCCGACGGCAGCCTCGTCCCCTACGAAGCTGCGCTTTCGCCGGTGTTCGACGCACCGGTTTCCACGGGTGACGGGTTCACGGTTCAGGTGTCGAACTACGACGGTGCGTTCACGTGGGGCGCCACGGCGACCGGCGGCGGCGTCTCGATCGATGGTTCGGGTTTGGTGACGGTGACGGGGTTGGATCCGGGCGCCGGTTCCACGGTGACGGTCACCACGACCCGTACCGGCTACGCGACCGGCAGCGCTGACGTGGCAGGGGAGGCGTTGCCGAATATGACGGTGACGTTCAACGCCAATGGGTCTGATGGCGGGTCGATGAGCCCGCAGGTGGCGAATGTGGCTATGGCGTTGACGGCGAACGCGTTCACCCGCGCCGGGTACACGTTCACTGGCTGGAACACCGCCGACGATGGCACGGGTTCGGCGTACGCCGATGGGGCCGAGTACGCGTTCACCGAGGATGTGACGTTGTACGCGCAGTGGTCGGCGAACTCCTACCCGGTGGCGTATGACGGCAACGGCTTCGATGGTGGGTCCGCGCCTGCCTCGGCGAGCCACGCGACTGATTCGACGGTCACGGTCGCCGACAACACCGGTGAGCTGGGGAGGGCTGGGTACACGTTCACTGGCTGGAACACTGCCGCCGATGGTTTGGGTATCGGCTACGCCCCGGACGATGAGTTCACGATGCCGCCATACGCGGTGACGTTGTACGCGCAGTGGTCGGCGAACTCCTACCCGGTGGCCTATGACGGCAACGGGTCCACTGGTGGGTCCGTGCCCGCCACGGTGGATCACGCGACTGATTCGCCGGTCACGGTGCTGGGTAATACGGGGTCGCTGGTCAAGACCGGGTACACGTTCACTGGCTGGAACACCGCCGCGAATGGTTCGGGTACCAGCTACGCCCCGGACGATGAGTTCACGATGCCGCCATACGCGGTGACGTTGTACGCGCAGTGGTCGGCGAACTCCTACCCGGTGGCGTATGGCGGCAACGGCTTCGATGGTGGGTCCGTGCCCGCCTCGGCGAGCCACGCGACTGATTCGCAGGTCACGGTCGCCGACAACACTGGTGCCCTGGAGAGGGCTGGGTACACGTTCGACAACTGGAACACCGCCGCCGATGGCACGGGTACGGCGTACGCCCCGGGCGATGAGTTCACGATGCCGCCAGCCGCGGTGACGTTGTACGCGCAGTGGTCGGCGAACCCCTACGAGGTGGCCTATGACGGCAACGGCTTCGATGGTGGGTCCGTGCCCGCCTCGGCGAGCCACGCGACTGATTCGCCGGTCACGGTGCTGGGCGTTGGCGACTTGGTGAGGGCTGGGTACACGTTCACTGGCTGGAACACCGAAGCTGGCGGCGGGGGCGACAGCTACGAAGCGGGCGATACGTTCACGATGTCGGCAGGCGCGGTGACGTTGTACGCGCGGTGGTTGGCGAACTCCTACCCGGTGGCCTATGAGGGCAACTTGTCCACCGGTGGGTCCGTGCCTGCCTCGGCGGATCACGCGACTGATTCGACGGTCACGGTCGCCGACATCACCGGTGCCCTGGTCAAGACCGGGTACACGTTCAACAACTGGAACACCGCCGCGACTGGTTCGGGTACCAGCTACGCCCCGGGCGCCACGTTCACGATGTCGGCAGGCGCGGTGACGTTGTACGCGCGGTGGTCGTCGAAAACATACCCGGAGGCGAATTACGGCAACGGCTTCGAAGGTGGGTCCGTGCCAGCCTCGGCGAG
>JAUYJT010000073.1 GCA_030700225.1 Candidatus Nanopelagicales bacterium
TCCGTTAAGACAAACGGAGGGGCCGTCGCCCATCCTTCGCTACATCCTCACTATGACGACGCACATGAACAACTACATGACGGGGTCCCATGCGGCCATCGCATCGCTGAAAGACCAGCCCACCGTGACGGCATCATCCTCAGCCAGCCTGGCGGTCAACACCCGAGTGTCCTCCCAGCGACAACTACTACTCAACTTCGGACCCGACCAAGCAGTCAGCCCTATACGAACCACACAAGCAGACTCAAGACGCCCGTCAGAAATCCCCCGCCGACTGCCGCAACTTGTCCAGAGCCCGAGTCAGATCGGCTAGCTCGGCGTCTGTCAACCCGATGCCGGAGAAGACTTGAGCGTTAACCTGCCGCGTGGCTGCTTCGGCCGCTTCGCGCCCGGAAGGCGTAAGGGAAACCAACACCGCCCGGCGATCACTCGGGTGAGGGTCCCGGCGCACGAAGCCGTCCTTCTCCAACCTGTCAACGGCGTTGGTCACGCTCGTCGGGTGAACCTGCAGCCGCGATCCGATGACTCGCATCGGCAGTGCCCCGGTCTTGGAGAACCGAAGAAGCATCAGCGTCTCGTAGCGCGCGAACGTCAGCGAATGCTCCCGCAGCGCGGCGTCAACGCGCGCCAGTAGGATCTGCTGGGCCCTCATGATCGACGTCACCGCAACCATGCCTTCAGCGGCCTCGGTCCATCCGTGCTCCACCCAGTTGCGCCGCGCTTCGGCGATCGGGTCAAGCGGAAGTCGTCCGTTCAAGATCAAGCCCCCAAGTCAGACGTTGCGCCGGTATTGGCCGCCGACTTCGAAGAAGGCTTCGGTGATCTGCCCGAGCGAGCAGACCCTGACAGCGTCCATGAGAACTCCGAAGATGTTCTCACCTGACACAGCCGCGTGCTTCAACCTCTCCAGCTGGTCGGCGCAGGCTTGGGAATGACTCTGCTTGAAGTCGGCAACCCGCCGAAGCTGCGACTCCTTCTCCTCGGGAGTCGCTCGCATCAGTTCAACCGTCACCGGGGCCTCCTGCCTGGGGAGGGGCTTGAACGTGTTGACCCCAATCAGCGGCAGCGACCCGTCGTGCTTGCGCTGCTCGTACAGCATCGACTCGTCCTGGATGCGTCCACGCTGGTATCCGGTCTCCATGGCGCCCAGGACCCCGCCCCTCTCAGTGATGCGGTCGAACTCGTCGAGCACGGCCGACTCGACCAGATCCGTCAGCTTGTCGATGACGAACGAGCCCTGCTGCGGGTTCTCGTTCATCGACAGGCCCCACTCGTTGTTGATGATCAACTGGATGGCCAGGGCCCTGCGCACTGACTCCGGCGTCGGGGTAGTCACGGCTTCGTCGAATGCGTTTGTGTGCAACGAGTTGCAGTTGTCATACAGCGCGATGAGGGCCTGCAAGGTCGTGCGGATGTCGTTGAATGCCATCTCCTGAGCGTGCAGTGATCTGCCCGACGTCTGGACGTGGTATTTGAGCCGCTGCGAACGCGCGTTGGCACCGTATACGTCGCGCATGGCAACCGCCCAGATCCGTCGCGCGACCCGGCCCAGCACCGCGTACTCCGCGTCCATCCCGTTGGAGAAGAAGAACGACAGGTTGGGCGCGAAATCGTCGATGTCCATGCCGCGACCCAGGTACGCCTCGACATAGGTGAACGCGTTGGCGAGGGTGAACGCGAGCTGCGAAATCGGGTTCGCCCCGGCCTCGGCGATGTGATACCCCGAGATCGACACCGAGTAGAAGTTTCGCACTTCGTTCTCTATGAACCACTGCTGCACGTCCGCCATGCACCGCAGAGCGAATTCCGTGGTGAACAGGCAGGTGTTCTGCCCCTGGTCTTCCTTGAGGATGTCGGCCTGCACAGTGCCCCGGACCTTGCGGAGGACACCGCGCCGGATCGCCTCCGATTCCGACCCGGTCGGCTCGCGGCCCTCCCGTCGCTCGAAATCGGCGACGGCCTGAGCGATCGCTGTGTTGAAGAACATCGCGAGGATCGCCGGAGCCGGCCCGTTGATCGTCATCGAAACGCTGGTCGTCGGCGAAGTGAGATCGAAGCCGGAGTACAGCTCCAACATGTCATCCAATGTCGCGATGCTCACACCCGACGTCCCGATCTTGCCGTAGACATCGGGCTGCTCCGACGGATCGCGCCCGTAGAGAGTCACGGAGTCAAACGCCGTCGACAGCCTTGGTGCCTTCGCTTCCCCCGCCAGCAAGTGGAACCGGCGGTTCGTGCGGAACGGATCGCCTTCACCCGCGAACATCCGCGCCGGGTCCTCTTCGGTTCGCTTGAGTTCGAACACCCCCGCCGTGTAGGGGAAGCGGCCCGGCAGGTTCTCCCGGCGCAGCCAGGACAACGTGTCACCGTCGTCCCTGAAGTCCGGCAGAGCTACGCGGGGAACATGCGTTCCAGACAGAGTCTCCCGCGTCAGCGGCGTGACAATCTCCCGCTCCCCGTGCGTGATGATCAAGCTTTCCTGCTCGTATCGGCGAACCGTGTCAGGCCAGGCATCCAGCTCCGCCTTGTCCTCGTCGCTCATCATGATGTCGAGATCCGCGGCGCGCGAGATGAGGGCCCTCTTGGCGGCCGCTTCCGTGACCTCCGAGGCAGCGGTTCGCAGCGCCTGACGCCGATGCGCCAGCTCAGCCGCTTCCTGGGCAGCGTCGTGGTACGAACGAACAGCGGACGAGACCTCGGACAGATAGCGCACCCGGGACTCCGGAACAGCTCCGGCCGCGACCGTCGAGGTCTTGGCGCTGACGCTGGGTACGAGGCCGGATCCCGCCGGGAGCCCATGCTCGACCAACTGATCGCGCAGGAATCCGAACAAGGCGGTGACGCCATCATCGTTGAAGCGAGCGGCGCTGGTTCCGAAGACCGGCATGTCCTGCCATGGCTGTTCGAAGGCGCCGCGGTTCCTGACGAGCTGGCGGGCCACGTCGCGCCTGGCGTCTTCGCCACCGCGGCGTTCGAACTTGTTGATCGCTACGGCGTGGGCGAAGTCGAGCATGTCGATCTTCTCCAGCTGGGAGGCCGCCCCGAACTCGGGTGTCATCACATACAACGACACATCAGCGATGTCGACCAGCCCGGAGTCGCCCTGGCCGATGCCCGGAGTCTCGACGATGACCAGATCGTGCCCCGCGACAGCGCAGGCGCGGATCGAGTCGCGCAGGCCGCGCGGCAACTCGTGCTCTGCCCCGCGAGTCGCCATTGAGCGGAAGAAGACAGGGCCACCGGCGATGGAGTTCATGCGTATCCGGTCGCCGAGCAGAGCCCCGCCGCCTCGGCGCCTCGTCGGGTCGATCGCCAGGACAGCGATCCGCAGCTTGTCTTCATAGTCGGTCCGGAACCTGCGAACGAGTTCGTCGGTGAGTGATGACTTGCCCGACCCGCCGGTCCCAGTGATGCCCAGCACCGGCACGCGGCCGACGTCGAGCCACTCGTGCTCAGCCGGGTCCGGATGCCGCGCTTCAAGAACGGTGATAGCCCGAGCCAAGGCGCTGTCGTCGCCCGAGCGCAGCGACTCCGCGTCCAGCTTCGAGCCCTGCGCCAAGTCGACATCGCACGCGGCGATCATCGTGTTGATCATGCCCGGGAGTCCCATGCGCTGCCCGTCCTGCGGGCTGAAGATCTTCACACCGATCCGGGCCAGTTCTTCGATCTCGTCCGGGACGATCACGCCCCCACCACCCCCGAATACGCGCACGTGCGTCGCGCCGACGGAGTCGAGCAGTTCGCGCAGATACCTGAAGTACTCGATGTGGCCGCCCTGGTAGGACGAGATCGCAACGCCCTGAACGTCCTCTTCGATCGCGGCCCTGGCCACCTCGGCGGCCGAGCGGTCATGCCCGAGGTGGATGACCTCGGCGCCCTGCGTCTGCAGAATCCTGCGCATGATGTTGATAGCGGCATCGTGGCCGTCAAACAGGCTGGCTGCCGTGACGAATCGGACCGGGTGTTCGGGAACGTGCAGGGCCACTTCGCCTCCGGCCACTCGTCAGCGCAGATCGCGCCGCATTTCGTCGGACATCCGATTGTAGGACCTCCTACTATATCGCCGTCAAGCCAGCCCGAGCCTCCGATCTGTCTGCCCGACCTAGCTCAGTCGATGCTCCCCTTCGGGACGACCCATTCCGTCGCCTGGTCGGTCACGGCCGCTATCAGATCGAAGTCCGCGTCGTAGTGAAGGACTGCTCTTCCGGTTCGCTCCCCGGCAGCGGCGATCAGCAGGTCCGGTATCGCGCGTCCCTGATGGCCTTGCCCGGCCAGCACCATCTGTACGTGGTAGGCCCGCTCCCAGTCCCGGGCAACGATCTCGCACGGTGAGCCATACGCGGTGAACATGTTGTTCCGGTGGTCCCACTCGCGGATTCCCTTGCTGCCGAAGTTCACCTCCAGGGCGGTTACGAGCGTGTAGGAGAGCCTCCGCTCCTCCAGGAGTTTCTGAACCCTTTCGGCCGCCGACTCGGATCTCTCCAGTCGTCTTGATGAGATGACACTGGTATCCATCAAGTAGGACGTCAACGCCACGCTTCGGCCCTCGTGGCTTCGTCCAGGTCGAGCGCCTTCGCGATTTCCATAGACCGAGCAATCTGCGCGGCTCTGCCACGGCTTCGGCCAGCGAGCTCAAGGGACGCGTTAACCGTCTCCTTGATGGTCTTGGCGCCCAGCGCCAACTTCGCTTGCTCAAGGGCCTTGTCGTCAATATCGACCAGTCGCTTCATGACACGAGTATATACCCCGTTCGGCGATATATACCAGGCGGTATGACGCTAGATCGATTGCTCCACGTTCTCCAGCGCGCCCTCGTCGGCGGCAACTGTCGGCGGGAACGGATGCTCCGGATCCCGCCCGGCCAGGTACTTGGCGATCACGTAGATGGACGACACGACCGGCACCGCGATCAACGCACCGATCACACCCATCGTCAGGGCGCCTCCAGCGATGATCGTGACGATTGCGAGTGGATGCAGGTTCACGGCCCGACCCATCACGAGAGGCTGCAGGATGTCGCCGTCAACCGATCCGACGACGACAGTTAGCACGACGACGAGAATCGCCGTCACTAGTCCTTCCGTTGCCAGGGCCACGACCGCGGCCAGCAGGGTTGCGATGGGTGCCCCGATCACCGGGATGAACGCCCCCAGGAAGACCACGGCGGCCAGGGCTGGGGCAAGCGGGACCTTCAGGATCAGCAGACCTATGAAGACCAGTGCGGCGTCGGCGATGGCCACGACCACGACCCCTCTGGTGTAGCCAGCCAGGGTGCGCCATGCCAGCTGACCAGAGATGTCGGTCGCGGCGCGCGCTCGCTCGGGCACCCAGCTCAGTAGCCAGCGCCAGATGCTCTCCCCACTGGTCATGAAGAAGATGGTCGCGAACAAGAAGACCGATCCAGCCGTGATCACCGTGCCGAGCGTCCCCAGACTCGATGCGATGCCGCCGAGCATGTCCTTGCCCACGTTCGTCAGCCACTGCTGCACCGATTGAGTCAGGTTCGTCAGAGTCTCACCGGTCAAACCAAGCGGGCCGTGCTGTAGCCAATCCTCAACTTGATTGATCCCTGAGGTCACGGAACTTGCCAGCGCGGATCCCTGTTCGATGATCGACCGAACTACCAGCGCCAAGATGAATATGGACACCCCGGCGATCAACACCAGGGCAAGAACAACCGCCACTGCCTTGGGCAAAACGCGAGCGAACAATCGGGCAACAGGCCCGGCGAGCGCCGTGACGAAGAGCGCCAAGAACAGCGCCAACGACACCGGTCCGATCAGGAAGACGAACCAGAGCACGACCGCCAGAGCAACCGCAACGACCATGAGACGAGCCAGCGTCCCGGACAACGCCACCAGCATCGGAGGGACGCCGAGCGGCGCGACCGTGGCGACAGCTAGTGCGGGGGGACCACCGGGCTCAGCGATCCGATGGGCTCCGTCAGGCAGCCCGTCCGGCTGCGCTACTGGCAGATCCGATTCCGCCACAACAAACACCTTCTTCAGCCGCCGTTTCGCTCTCCCGCGCCATGATTCCACTCACAGTTCGGACTTCGGGGCGGATTGGGAAACCTCCCGCAACAGGTAGTCAACGGCCGCCGCCGCCAGCAGCCGGGCACCGATAGCGACACAACGCTCGTCTACATCGAACATCGAGTTGTGCAGATCGAGGTAATCCGGCGAGCCAGGTCGATGCGTGCCCAGCCGCGCGAAGGCACCCGGCACGGACTCCGTCATCCATCCGAAGGAGTCGCCGCCCCAGGAATGCCCCGTCTTGACAACAGAGCCACGCCCCAGCAGTGAGCGCCCGACGCGGGCCAAAGTCCGGGTCGCCTCAGCGTCGTTGACTACGGTCGGCACGCCGCGCACGTATCGCAGCTCCCAGTTGGCACCCGAGCTGCCAAGCACTTCCTCCATGGACTCCCGCAGCGCCTGTTCGGCCTTTGGCCAGACCAGTGGGTCCCTCGTCCTCAGCGACCCCCTGATGACCGCCTTCGTGGGGATGACGTTCGCAGCCGACCCGGAGTGAATCGACCCAAAGACCAATCTGACGCCGTCTCGCCCCCCCATGCGCTCCGACACCGCCACGGGCAGTCGCTCAACAACTCGCGCCGCCTCCTCCACGAGGTTCACAGTCAGCTGCGGCCGCGCGGTGTGGCCGCCCGGCCCGCGAAGCGTGACTTCGACGAGGTCCGAGGCCGACGTGATGGCACCGATCCGGCAGCCGATAGTCCCGACGTCGAGTTTCGGATCGCAGTGAACCGCGAATATCCTGCTCACTCCCGTCAGCCATCCATGCTGGACAATCTCGATCGCTCCGCCGGGCACTGACTCCTCACCGGGCTCGAATATCAACCGCACACGACCCGGCAACAAGCCCTTGTCCGCCAGGGACTTCAGCGCCAACCCAGCTCCCAGCACAGCGCTGGTGTGCACGTCATGCCCGCACGCGTGAGCAGCCCCCGGAGTTCGTGACCTGTACGGAACGTCCTTGCCGTCCTCCATAGCCAACGCGTCCAGTTCCGCCCTGAGAGCGACAGCATCTGCTTCGTCATCACCTATGTCGCAGATGAGCCCAGTCCCCGACCCCAAGCGGCGTGGCTGTAACCCCTCCAGTGACAGCCGCTCCATCACCGCGTCCGTCGCGGCCACCTCGGCGAAGCTGATCTCCGGGGAGGCGTGCAGAAGTCTGCGAAAAGCGATGAGATCTGACTCGTGTCCTGCGATCACGTCACAGGCGGCCCGTATGATCGCTTCCTCGTCGGGACTCAGTAGCGGCTCCCGCGCCGAGCGTGGCTCGGGAGATTCGGCAGGTCGAAGCACGCTACCCACCAGGCCGATCGGTCTCGAATTCCCGCACTAGCAACGACACAACGTCCCGCAGGGTTCCACCTCGCTCGATCACCGCGCGCTGGCGTGCATAGCTGGCGCCGTTGGCGAGAATTTCCCGAACTGAGCTCAGTTCCGCCACACAGTTGAGCTTCTCGGCTGTCGGCATGAGCGTGTCGATGAGCTTGCCAATCTCATCGCGGATCGGGAGCAAGCGGCCATCAGGCTCCACGAGCTGGGCCTCCAGGCCCCATCGCGCGGCTCGCCACTTGTTCTCCCGGATAACCCATCCGAAGGGCTCGCCTGGCGCACGTCCGGCCGTGATCGCCTCATCGAGATAGTCGACTAGGCACTGAGCCATCGCCGCCAGCGCGGTCGCCTCGCGCAAGGTGGCCATACCGTCGGACATGCGGAACTCCAGGGTTCCGAACAGGACGTGCGGGCGCATGTCCCACCAGATCTCCCGGATCGAACCGATCGAGTCGGTAGCCAGCATCGCGTCGATGAAGACCTCGAACGCGGACCAGTCTGGGAAGTACGCCGGCAGTCCGGCCGTCGGCAATGCCTCGAAGATCTTCGTCCGGACGCTCGCGAGCCCGGTATCCTCCCCCTCCCAGAACGGACTCGCGGCCGATAGCGCGACGAAGTGCGGCAAGTACGCCATTAGGTCGTTCATGATTTGGATGGCCTGCTCGGCGTCACCCACACCAACGTGGAAGTGGACACCGTGGATCTGCAGTCTTCGCGCTGGCCACTGGACCCGATCCACAAGCTGCTGGTAACGCTCGCTTGGGCTGCGAATGAGCGTCTTGGGGTCCGCGAACGGGTGAACCCCACCGCCCATGAGCGCGAGTCCGCGAGGCTCGAGCACCGTGTTCAGTTCCGCGACTGTCGCCAACAGGTCAGCGTGTGCCTCGGCGGCGGTGTCGCAGATGCCTGTGATGATCTCGATCGTGGACAGGAACAACTCGTGCTTGGCCTTCGGGTGCTCCTCGCCGGGGGTGTCGACCGTGAGCGCATCGATGATCTCGGTCGCGGCAGGGACCAGCTCGCCTGTCTCCCGGTCCACGATGCCGAGTTCGACTTCGACGCCGAGCGTGCGCGCCGGGGACGGATGGAACTCGATCGCCACCGAACCTCCCTCGGCCTGTTCCGGCAGTACGCCACAGCGTACCCACGCCGTAAGTCGGTAGCCTGCGTGAATGAGTGAGTCACCGGCCGCCTTCCGCGCCGCCGGGTCGACGCCAGCCATCGCGCGAGGTCCGGCGGGACACGCCGCGGTCGCCGCCGGCAGCGGCGATGCCGCACTCGCAGCGGCCACGGTTCTGCGCGCGGGAGGCAACGCCGTCGACGCCGCACTGGCCGGAACGCTGGCCGCGTGCCTATCCGAGGTCGTGTTCACCAGCCTCGGCGGCGGCGGCTTCCTGATGATCCGGCAGCCTGACGGAGAGCATCACCTTCTGGACTTCTTCGTCGACACTCCGGGGCTGGGCGGCAACGAGGCGCACGACCCGCCGGTGTTCACGCCGGTCATCGTGCACTACCCCGGCATCGACCAGGTCTTCCACATCGGTGCGGGATCGGTCGCCGTTCCGGGGGCCCTCGAAGGACTACTAACGGCGAACGACCGCTTCGGCAGAATCTCGCTGGCCGAGATAGTGCGTCCCGCAGCCAACCTGGCGATTTCAGGAAGCGTGCTCGAACCCCTGCAAGCCGTTGTGCTGGAACTCGTGCGCGAGATCATGTCGTTGACGCCCGACTGCGCTGGGTTGATCCAAACCCCGACCGGCTACGCCCGGACAGGAGACCGGTTGTTCAACCCCGCGTTCGCCAGGTTCCTGCGGCTGATCGGCGAAGGCGCCGTGACCACACTGTCCTCGCCGCCGTTCGCCGGGCCGCTGCTCGAACTCATGCGTGCGCTGTCCGGGCACATCACGGCTGAAGACCTGGCCACGTACTCGGTCCACATCAGGGAACCGCTGCGAGTTGCCCGCAATGGATTCGGGATCGCGCTCAACGCCCCGCCTGCCTTCGGCGGCGCCATTGTCGCCGATGCCCTCGCCCGCTTGAGCCCCATCGACGGTGGGGTGGAATCCTGGAGCCGTGCTGTTGAGGCCCTGGCCGCGGCGACTGAAGCGAACCGAGTGGCCGACATCAAGGCCGGCATTCCGCACGTGACCGAGGGCACGACTCACATAAGCGTTGTGGACGCCGACGGTCAGGTCGCGTCGATGACGACATCCAACGGATCCGGCTCGGGGCTCCTGATCCCTGGAACCGGAATCCACCTGAACAACATGCTGGGCGAAGAGGACTTGAACCCACGCGGCTTCCATGTCATGTCACCCGGCATCCGGATGGGATCGATGATGGCGCCGACGATCCTTTCGCATCCAGACGGGTCAGTCACGGGTCTAGGTACCGGCGGCAGCGAACGAATCCGGTCCGCGCTCATGACGACGCTGCTGCGCATGACGGACCTGGGCTGCTCAGCCGCCAAGGCCGTCGCCTGCCCCCGGATGCACGCCCAGGCGGACGGCGTGCAACTTGAGCCTGGGTGGGACCCGGAACTGCCGACGGCGCTGGGCGGCCCGGTCAACATCTGGGACGAACCGAACTTGTTCTTCGGGGGAGTCCACGCCGTCACTAGGTGGTCCGACGGGTCCGTTCAAGCGGTCGGAGATTCCCGCCGCGGAGGAGCGACTGCCGTCGTCCCGGTGTGAGTTGTTCACCGGCGCCGGAGTCGGCGGCGACTCGCCGCTGCGAACGCGCGAGCCCCAAACCCTCAGGACTCGGGCTTGGGGACTTCAGCCGCGAACTCGACATCCACGCGGTCGCTCACCCGAAGCCCGCCGAGCATCTGAGCATACGGCCGGAGCCCGAAATCCGACTGCTTCACGGATGTCGCCCCCGACAGTCGCCTGGGGAATCGCCCCGCCCAGGTCCCGGGTCCCTTGGTCGGCCCTGCGGCTTCAAGCCTCACGCCGCAGGCTCCGACCTGGGGACCCGGGACCCGTCAAGCGATCGCCGAGCCGTGAAACCGGCGTCTGGGAAGGACTTGGCCATCAGTACCCGCATCGCGTTCGACTTCACGAGGGCACGATCGGCCCGCGTGAGAGGTGTGACACCGCCTTCCGCCTTGCGAACCTCGAACCCAGACAGCTTCACGGTCAACTCGGCCCGGACAGGGAGCTCATCCTTGAGCTCAACCCGCGCTGTCCAGTCAGTCAGCGCGATGGTCATCCGATGGCCGAGCTTAGCTAGCCGACCCTCGACGCCGGTCCTGAGCAGCAGGAGACCGCTCTCCGCGCCGAAGCTGAGAGAGGTCATGCTCCCGCCCCCACTCGCCGCGCACACAGCACGAGACCAGGCTAGTCCGCGCCCCCACGCGCACTCTCAAGCGTCGTCGCTCGTCGCCTAGCTCACTCGCTCTTGCCCAGCGTCACATTCACATCGCGGCTTCGTCCGTCGCCCCGGACCGTGAGCACGACCTCGTCGCCGACGCCACGGTCCCGGATCGCGACGATCAGCTCAGTAGCGTCAGCCACGTTCTTTCCGTCGATCGCGACAATCACATCGCCGACCTCAAGTCCGGCCTCGGCCGCAGGTCCACCCCGCGTGACGCTCTCAACCCGCGCGCCGGGGCCTGAGAAGGCCCTGTCGACGGTGACGCCAATGATCGGGGTAGAAGACGAGCCTGTGGCGATCAGCTCATCGGCGATTCTCTTGGCTGAGTCGATCGGGATCGCGAACCCCAGCCCGATGGAGCCAGCAGCCGCGCCCGCGCCGCCGCCGCCCAGGCTGGCGATCGCGGAGTTCACACCGATGACGCGCCCTTCTCCGTCAACAAGCGGACCACCGGAGTTGCCGGGGTTGATGGCAGCGTCAGTCTGGATCGCGCTCATGAACGAGCTCTCGCCGCCGTCGCCACCGGACGTGACGGGCCGGTCAAGCGCGCTGACGATGCCCGACGTCACTGTGCCTTGCAAGCCCAGAGGGGATCCGAACGCGATCACCGTGTCGCCCACCTTGACGCCAGCGCTGGATCCGAGGGTCACGACCGGCAGGTTCGTGCGATCCACCTTGATCACGGCCAGGTCGTACCCCGGGCTGCTCCCAATGAGCTTGGCGTCGGCCGTGGATCCGTCCTCGAAGGTGACACCGAGCTGCCCGGCGCCGCCGGCCACGTGGTTGTTGGTGAGGATGTAGCCGTCCGAGCGGATGATGAATCCGGTGCCAGTGCCTTGTCCTTGGCCTGAGGCGGCAGAGATCTTGACCACGGACGGACTCACCGCCGCGGCCACGGCCGCGATCGACCCGTCTGCTGGCGAGGACGCGCTTCCCCCGGGCACGACTGAGGACGCGACCGCAGGAGCCTGGCCTTGGGCCACGGTGTAGCCGACAGCACCGCCCACACCCCCAGCGACGACAGACATCGCCGCCCCGGCCACGATCAGACGCCAACCGCGTCCGCCCTTGGGCTCGCGCGCCTTCTGGCCTGGGACAACCGTCCCGAAGCCGCCGCCGACCGTCGCCGTTCCCGCGTCGCCGCCCTGAACCGGGTCGCCGCTGGGTGGATCCCACCAATGCGTGTCTGGGAATACGATCGTGTCGGTGCCCTGCACACCGCTGCCCGCGCTTCCGTCGTTCTCGTCCATAGTGTTTGTCCTCCCGACATCAAGGGAACATCGGCTCAGCCCGTGATGTAACCCCTCCCCGGGATCCCGAACACTCCGCTTACAAAACCGTGACCGAAGGGTGATCTCGCGGCCGTGGCGCTCTGTTGTGCTGACGAACGGCCGCCAGTCGGCCTGAGGCATGCTGGACCAGTGGGCGGTGAATCAGAGGACCAGGAACCTGACGACGCCCGGGCCGCGCAAGTCGCCGAGGCTCGTGACCATCTGGAAGCCGAACGCCGAGACGGCTCGATCGGTTCGATCGCGCGAGCCCAGGCCGTACTCGCCGCCGCCTACGCGCTCGCGGGTCAGCATGAGGACAGCGTGAGCGAATACGACGCACTGCTGGACTACTTGTCGATAGCGAACGCGGAAGGCAGCCAAGAGCATCAGCGTTGGACCCGAATCATGTCGCCCTCGGCTCCGCGGCCAGGCCCGGACGACATCGACCTGAATCTGCTGGCGACCGTCGCTGTCATCCATAAGGCCGAATCGCTGATCCTTCTGGGACGCAGAGAGCAAGCCCGCGCGGCCCTCGATCTGGCGGAGCAGGGCTGCCGTGGATTGACGAAGCGCGGAATCCGCAGGCATGTCCGCGCGCTCAGGCAAAGGCTGGAGGACGCGCGGCAGCCTGTAGCCGCGGACACAGGGTCTTCCCAGCCCGATCTGACCGCCGAGGAGCAAGTGGCGGCCGCCGATGATCTGTTGGGTGAGGGTCGGCACGACGAAGCCGCACTAGTGGCCCTGTCGGCCATAGCCAGGAGTGACAGCGTGTCAACCCGCGCGCGGGCCCGCCACGTGCTGGGCATGGCGCTGGAAGAGGCGGGGCGGACCGCCGATGCCATACCGGTCCTGGACGCGGCCTTCGACGACTACTTGACTAGCGGCCAACCCCAACAGGCAGCGGAGCTCGCGGGCTCACTGGCGTGGAAGCTCACCGACATCGGTAAGCGCGAGGGGGCTGTGGCCACAATGCGCAAGGCCGTCCAGGCCGCGAGAGCCGCCGCGGATCAACGCCTTCGTGCGCGCCTGCTCGTTGATTTGGGTTCCATGCTCGACAGCCACGGCGAGCAAGATCCAGCGATGCGTTCGTTCGACGACGCACTTTCGGTGGCTGAGGGCCTTCCTGACGCTGAACTCGCCGCCAATGCGCGCCACGGCGTCGCGGTTCTGCTGGCCAACCACCGTGGCGCAGATCCCGAGCAGGCGGTGGAGGCCCTGTCACTGCTGGATCGTTGCCGCGCCGAGTACCTTCAGGCCGGGGTCGAAGATCGGGCGGCGGGCTGCGACCACGAAGCGGCCGCACTGCTGGGTCGGCTCGGCTCATTCGAGGCTGCCAAAGCGCGGTACGTGCGAGCGCTAGACACCTACCAGAATATGCCAAACCAGCCTGACCTGTCCGACGCGAAGGATGACTGCCACCGCAACCTGGCGGCGCTGCGTCACCTGCCAGAAGCCCCGGACATCTCGCCTGCCCAAGAGCTGTTCCTCAGCGGAGGGCACTCGATGAGACACGGTGCCGCGGCCACATGATTGACATCCCGCGCGCTCAGTTCGAGGATCTCGTGGCCACAGCGCTCGACTCGATTCCTGACGAGCTCGCCAGCCTCGTCGACAACGTGGTCATCTCTGTGCAGGACACTCCGCCGCCGGGCCAACGTCTCCTGGGCCTCTACAAGGGCATCCCTTTGACGCAGCGTGGCTACTGGTACGCCGGGGCGCTCCCGGACGCCATCACGATCTACCGCATTCCAATCTTGCGCACCTGCGGCTCGGAGGCTGAGGTCATCGAGCAAGTCCACATCACTGTGGTCCACGAGATCGCCCACCACTTCGGCATTGGCGACGAGCGGCTTCAACAGTTGGGTTACGGCTGAGCCGCCGTTCACGGGAATCAGCTATCGTCGGCTCATGAGATCCCCGAGAAGCACCCGCGGTCTTGTCACCCTGGCCGCGGCAATCGTGACAGCGTCCAGCGCGATCGCGGCTCAAGCACCAGCAAGCGCGGACATCGTCATCGGCGATGGCCTCGCCGGCGTATCGCTGGGCATGACTCCAGCGCAAGTCAGAGGCGTTCTAGGCAAGCCAAAGCGCGTCGTCAAGGGGACCAACGAGTTCGGCCGGTACCGCGTCTTTCGATACCCGCACAAGGTCCGGATCACGATCATGGGACGCAGTGTCATCACCACATGGACGACGGGCCGCTACGAGCGCACGGCTACGGGCGTAGGCGTCGGATCCACAGCTCGGCAGGTTCGTGCCGGCGTCCCCGGCGTCGTATGCGAGAAGATCGCGGGGATTAGGTACTGCCACGTCGGCGACTACAACCCCGGGGAGACGGTCACGGAGTTCAAGATCAAGCACCGCGTGGTCAAGCGCGCGCTGGTGGGCAGGGTCATCGACTAGCGCCGCCCGGCGATCATCCAGCGTCGTGCGCGGCAGCGCGGCGTAACCGGTCCCGGACAGCGACGGCCGCTCCTGACGAGCCAGTTGGCGGGACAGCGACGACGACCGCCAGGTCCAGGTAGTCGGCTTCCCGCAGAGCCCTGTACAGATCACGGGCATACTCACGCGCATCCCGCGGCGCGATCAGGCGGACGACTCCGTCGGGCCGCGGCTCATCGGCCAGCGCGAGAAACCCAATACGTGATGGGGGCGTGCCAGCCCCGGCCAGCCCGCTCACAATCTGACTCGCGTCTCCAGCATCAGCCAGCACGAGCCGGGCGTTGGGCGCGTAGTGCGATCGAAGACCGCCGGGAACGCGCGGAGCACGCGAGGACCCAGCGGTCAAAGGTCCGATCAGCGCCTCTACCTGCTCGACCCCGATCGCGCCGGGGCGCAGAATCCGCCCCGCTGGGCCTGTGCAATCGACGATGGTCGACTCCACTCCTATCCGACAAGCCCCACCGTCCAGGATCAGATCCGTCGCAGCGTCCAGACGCTCGCCGATGTCGGCTTGAACATGCTCCGCGGTCGTGGGGCTGACCCGCCCGAACCGGTTGGCCGACGGCGCGGCGATACCACCACCGAACCGCTCTAGCACGGCCTGCGCGACTGAATGATCCGGCGCCCGGAGCGCCACTGTGGTCTGACCACCGGTAACGAAATCGCCGACAGCGGCCGAGCGGGCGAGTATCAAGGTCAAAGGACCAGGCCAGAACGCGAGTGCGAGCCTGCGCGCGTAGTCCGGGATGTGGACCGCCCAGGCCTCCAGTTCAGTACCGGACGCGATGTGAACGATCAAGGGATGGTCCGCCGGGCGCCCCTTGACCGCGTACACGCGAGCAACCGCGCGCGGGTTCCGCGCATCTGCCCCGAGGCCATAAACGGTCTCCGTCGGAAGCGCCACCAACCCGCCTGACGCCAGTCGCTCCGCTGCCGCCTCGACGCCCGCGCCATCGGCCTTCGTGATGGCGATCAGGCCTGGCGAGCTCATGGGAAGATTGTCCTCCGCCCGAAGTGGCGGTGGCTCACCCGCCACTGTCTCGCGGGATCTCGGGGCCTTGCGTTGGATCTTGGCGGTACCCTCACTTATGCTGGGTCGGCACCCAACGGCTTTCGGCCGGCGGGGCCGCACTTGGCCCCCATCGTCTAGAGGCCTAGGACGCCGCCCTTTCAAGGCGGTAGCACGGGTTCGAATCCCGTTGGGGGTACGCCTCTCTTCAAGGCCCTGTAGCGCAGTTGGTTAGCGCGCCGCCCTGTCAAGGCGGAGGTCGCGGGTTCAAGTCCCGTCAGGGTCGCGCGGCCCGGCATGCCCGGCGCCGAGGCCAGGTAGCTCAGTTGGTACGAGCGTCCGACTGAAAATCGGAAGGTCGACGGTTCGATCCCGTCCCTGGCCACTCCGATGAGACGGATATGGGCGAGACTCGTCCACACACTCCGCCACAGGCCGTTTGGCGTCTTGCCCCCCAAGTAGGATGCGGTCCCATGAGCCCATGGACGCCCAGCGGCCCGAACCTCGTGATCGAGGCGGACAACATGAACGTGTTGCCCAAGCTGCCCGACGGGGCTTTTCGCATGATCTACCTGGATCCGCCCTTCAACACAGGGAAGGTGCAGAAGCGCCAATCTCTGCGAACGACACAGTCAGCCGTCGGAACCCGGGTTGGCTTCAAGGGGCAAACCTACGAAACGATCAGAGGCCAAGTCACCTCGTACAACGACTCGTTTGAGGACTACTGGGCCTTCCTGGAGCCGCGCCTGGAAGAGGCCTGGCGGCTGCTGGCGTCGGATGGCACGCTCTATCTGCATCTGGACTTTCGGGAAAGCCACTACGCCAAGGTGCTCCTGGACGCCCTATTCGGTCGTGGCTGCTTCCTGAACGAGATCATCTGGGCCTACGACTACGGAGCCCGGAGCAGCAAGAAATGGCCCGCCAAGCACGACAACATCCTCGTTTACGTCAAGTCAGCACAGGGCTACTACTTCAACAATGAGGCCGTTGACCGAGAGCCGTACATGGCACCGGGCCTGGTCACGCAGGAGAAGGCGGACAGGGGCAAACTGCCTACCGATGTTTGGTGGCACACCATCGTGTCGCCCACCGGCAAGGAGAAGACGGGCTACGCCACGCAGAAGCCCGAGGGAATAGTCCGCCGAATGGTGCAGGCAAGTTCCCGACCGGGGGATTGGGTAATGGATTTCTTCGCTGGCAGCGGAACCCTAGGCGCGGTTGCCGCACAGCTGGATCGACGCTTCGTCCTAGTCGACAACAATCCCGAAGCGATCGACGTCATGGAGGCACGACTCGGGCGCGGGTCGCACCTCTGGCAAGACAAGCTAGCGGTGCTGCGGAAGCAGGACTGAGATGACTGGGGGCCTTGTCATCGCTGGCCAGGGCGTCCGGGATATGGGTCGATGCGGACCAGGAACCTGACAAAACGGGCAGGTAGACCCTTGACTGACTAGCTTCCGGTGACAGGAGCCAGCGGCGCTGAACCTGTAGCGTATGCACCGACATGCACGCGAATCCTGAACGCCCTGTGAGATCAGCCCCCCGAATTGGAACGCCGGTGCTGAACAAGGCCGACTTCGAAGAAGAGATGCTCACCGAGTGCGGGCGGTTCCCGGGCGAGGAGATCTCGGTGATCCGCATTGACCTGAACGGCTCCGAGTCGGGCCCCCTCCCGGAATGGGTGAACGTGACCCCGACAGCCGTCGCTGAGGCGGTGCTTGTCCTGCAGCGTCAGGTCCGCACGAAAGACACCATCGGCAGGATCGGCGACCATGAGCTGGCTGTGCTCATCGCCGACCTTCCATCCCGGGACAAACTCACATCTGCCACGAAACGCATTCGGGCAGCGCTAAGCGAATGGGCCGCGGTGGGTCCAGCGGGAGTGCCCACGGACGCGCTCGTCTGGCTGACGTCAGCAGGACCCGGCGAACGCCAGCCCCATTCCGGCGTGATCTGACAATGTGATCTCGTGAGCCCGGAAGCCCAAGATCAGGCCGATTCGGTCCCTCCGCGAGCCGCCCTCGTCCTGACAGCCCTGCTTCTGGGCGCTGTCGTCGCGAACATCAATCTGAGCATCGCCAACGTCGCTCTTCCGGACATCGGACGCGAGCTCGGAGCATCGCAAGCACAGTTGACCAACATCGCCACCGGATTCACCCTCGCCCTGGCATCAACCGTGCTGTACCTCGGAGCGATCGCGGACGTGTACGGCCGCAAGCTGATGTTCTTGCTGGGCGCCGCATTGAGCGTGCCGACCGCACTGCTAGCCGCCTACGCGCCCAATCCGACGGTGCTAGCCGGAGCTCGCTTCCTCGGCGGCCTCGCAGCGGCGATGCTGTTCCCAACCACGCTGTCGCTGATATCGGCATTGTTCAGCGGAGGCGCCAGAACCCGAGCCGTGGCCTTGTGGTCGGGTGTCGGCGGGGGCTCGGCCGTGCTCGGAACGCTCTTGGGCGGAATCCTGCTGGCCCGCCTCTGGTGGGGCTCGGTGTTCCTCGTGACAGCACCCATCGCGGTCATCGTCCTGCTGCTGGGCATTTGGGTTCTACCGTCCAAAGCTGGAGAAGCCGCCACAGCCGTTGACCACGCAGGCGGAGTGCTTTCCTTCGTGGCCGTGGCGTCGCTCGTCCTCGGGCTAGAAACGCTGGCAAACGGGCTGTCCGCGACCTTGATGAGCATGCTGCTCGTGGCCGTCGCAGCCGGACTGCTGTTCTTCCGCAGGCAGCGCCGTGCGCCACGCCCGCTGATCGACATGGCAGAGACGCGGCCGCGCACATTCTGGGTCTCAGCACTCGCCGGGACGATCGGGTTCGGGTGCCTGATCGGATCGATGTTCATCGGACAGCAGTTCACTCAGAATGTCCTGCACTACACGCCATTGGATGCCGCGCTAGTCACACTGCCCGCCGGCCTCTTGATGATCCTCGCCTCCTTCCCAGCCGCCACGCTGATCGCCAAGAAAGGCGGGCGGGTGACGATGTCTTTGGGTCTGTGCGGCTTCCTCGCGGGATTCGCGATCATGCTGCTGCTTTGGCACCCGGGCGCGAGCGTGCTCGTCATCGTTAGCGCCTACGGGTTCGCTGGCTTCGGCGCAGGACTCACGATGGCGTCAGCCTCACACTCGCTCATGGCCTCGCTGCCGATCGCGAGAGGCGGAATGGGATCGGCGTTCCTGGATCTGACGAGGGACTTCGGCGGCGCGATCATGAACGCGATCATGGGCACTGTGCTGGCGGTCTTCTACGCCGCCTCGCTGATGGCGAGGTTCCGAGAGCTGCCACCCGCCGAGGCGTCGAGCATTAGCCAAAGCGTTGGGCGCGAGATGACCTCCTCTTACGCAGGAGCCGAGCAGGTGGCTTCGGGCTACCCTGACCATGCCCAGGCCATCATCCAAGCCGCCAGCCAGGCGTTCACCGAAGGCAAGTCGGCAGCACTAGCAGTCGCCCTGGTGTTGTCGGGGCTGGCTTTAGTACTCCTGCTGGTCAAGTACCCCAGGCGCGCGGACGAGGAAGCGTTCTTCGCCGAAGTCGAGGCCAACGATCCTCAGCGTCCGTCAGCGAGCCCCGGGGACGCTAAACCGGCATGATGATCTCATGCGCTGGCCCAAGCTCCCCGACTCGATCAGGAGTTTCACGACCGACCCAGCGGTCCGGGTAGGAATCCTCCAGGCCACTTCGAGCATCGCCCCGGCCTACTCACGGGGACTTCTCCCGCGCACCCCATCACAGCAAGCGGCGGTCGTCGGCGTCACCGCTACCGCCTACTACGCCGTCGGCGCGACTTTCTGGTCAGGCCTGTCCAGCGTGATGGCTGGCACGCCAGGGCACCGGGCTGGACAGAAGGCCCTCCTGGCCGGTGCGGCTGTAGCAGGAGTGGCGGGGTTCGTCGCCGAGCGGAAACTGCGGCCCCGCTCCGGGGACAACTTGGCCTTCGCTGCCGCCTGGACGACCTCGAGATTCATGGCGACAACGGGACTCGCCGGCGGGCTGGTGACCGCCGGGGACGTTCTGCTGCACCGGACAGTGGGCATGAAACCCAGCATCGCCACGACCTTGGCACTCGACATCGCCGGCGGAACGGCGATGGCGGCTGGATCGCTGGCGCGAGGGATCAGCCGGGCGCACAAGTACGGCATGATCGAGCCTGACCGGGCCGCCGTGCGCCATCTGCGCGGCCCGAAGGCGTACGTGACCGCTGGCGCGATCTCGGTCGGAACCGTAGTAGGCATCGCCGGTGTCGCCGTCGCCGAACAAACCGCCGCCCGCGGCATTGACGCGGCGTTCACCAAGCTGGCGCGCACGGACCTGGGCGAGGCTGGCATTTACCTGTCCCACTGCATCACCGGAGCCGCACTATCCGCTGCGGCCATCGCGGCTCTGAACAAGGTTCGCAAGCGGACCCAGCGGGTAGGCGACGTCGTCGAACCCGCGTACCCGTCTCCTCCGACTTCTCAGCATGTCTCGTGCGGACCGCGTAGCCAGGTCGACTTCGAAGCCATAGGCAAGGAGGGCCGCCGGTTCGTGCTGATGGCACTAGCCGCTCCGCAAATCAGCTCCGTGATGGACGAGGACGCGATCAATCCCGTTCGCGTGGTGATACCTCCCCAGGAGTCGCTGGAGGCCGCTGCTCAGACTGCCGTCAACGAACTGGAGAGCCTGGGAGGCTTCGACAAGTCCGTGATCGTAGTGGCTGCGCCGACCGGTGTGGGATACGTCAGCTACGTCGTGACCGAAGCCATGGAGTACCTAACTCGGGGAGACTGCGCCACCGTGGTGCCCCAGTACGCGCTCCTTCCGTCCGCATTGGCGCTGAACCGCACGCAAGACGGAACTCGGCTGCAAACCGCGGTACTCGAGGCCATCTCCGCGCGAGTCCGGGCCATGCCCACGTCGCGGCGGCCCAGAATCGTGCAGTTCGGCGAGAGCCTCGGCGCGCAGGTCGCGCTCGACGTCGCTGCCGGAGCCGGGATTCCTGGCCTGGACGCACTCGACGTTGACAGCGGTCTGTACCTGGGTGTGCCCTTCCGAAGCAGCACCTGGCTGGCGTGGCGCCACGACCCAGGCGAGATCGACCCCGACGGCAGACTCGTGTTGGCGGCGGATCCGTTGCTCATCCCCGATGCGCCGGGAATGCACCTCATGGTCGTACACGACGACGACCCGGTGAACAAGTTCAGCTACTCCATGGTCATAAAGCGCCCATGGTGGTTCGGCGAGCCGTCAACGCGCCCGCCGAAGGTCCCCAGGGAAACGCTGTTCCGTCCAATCGTCAGCCTGGTAATCGCCATGGCGGACCTCATGAACGGGATGGACCAGAAGCCGGGCCACTTCACCAGGACTGGCCACGACTACCGTGTTGACGCTCGGGCAGCGCTTCAGAAGTCTTTCAACCTGTCGTCCACTCCGGAGCAAGCCGATCGCATCGAGCAGGCACTCAGGGACCGCGAACAGATGTGGGCGCAAACCAGACTTGTGGCCAAGACCGCCGCGAAGGCCGTCGCGAGTATCCAGCGCACGCTGAACCGGTGGGGCGAGAGCACGGTGTCGTTGAGACTGGCGGACTCGGAGCTGGACCTGCCGCCTCAGATCACGACGCTGATGCAGAATCTGGGGCGTACGGCTGTTGGCCGCCTCGGGTCCAGCGGTCCGGCGAGCTGAGCAGACTGCCCGCCTGACGGCTGGCGATCAGAATCGATGGCGGTTCCGGCTCGGGCCGAGTGCGGCGGTGGGTCAGCGACGCGTTTCGACGCGAGGCCCGGAAAGATTGATCGTGCGCTGACCGGGACGGACCTGCTGCTGCGGCTGCCCCAGCTGGCGCGGAACTGGCGGACTCGGCGCGGTTGGGCGGACCGGAATCGGACGGGGCACCGCATGCCTCTCGGCGAACTCCACAGCGGGCGACGATTCGCGCGTTTCGGATGTCCCGTCGAGCAATCGGTAGACCTCTTCGGCGCGGTACCTGCGGTGCCCGCCGAGCGTGCGTATTGAGGTCAGCTTGCCTGACTTGGCCCAACGAGTGACAGTCTTGGGATCAACTCGGAAAAGAGCCGCCACCTCTGACGGCGTCAGCAGAGCATCTACATCCGCAGGTCTTCCGGCCATCGATTCCTCCTCGACGCAGCGGCTGGTCGGTCCCTTGCTGGGCCTTGCTAACGGCCATGCCGTGGTGAGAATGTCGCACACGTCGCGCGCGACGGCAACCCATTACTAACAATCCGTCAGTTTCCATGTACTATTCCCCCGCCTTGGAGGCTGGCGTGGTGGTACTTCGCCTCACACGCCTGGGCCGACGTACCGTGGTCCCTCACGTCTTGCGGGCGCGAAGTGATGCCCCGGTGCCTCACGTCTTGCGAGCTCGTGGGACTTGCGCTACTTCCCTTGGGTCAATCGGTTGATTGACGACTGTGGTGCTTCCTGAGCGATGTGCCGGGCGGCGGCGAGGGCCTCGGTCTTGGCTTTGGCCAGGTCGAGCAGTCGGGTCTGGATGGTGTTGATCTGCCGGGTCAGGTCGGCCGGGTTCGGCAGCCTCGGGCCGGTCAGCATCCGCCGAGCCGTCTCGCGGCCATGCCGATCTTGCCTTCCATGATAGGCGAGCTTCCCCCCACCAGGAGGTCACGCGCTCAAAGAAGCTGAGGCACCACCACCCGCCACGCGCTCAAAGTAGCTGAGGCACGTCGTTGCGTTGTGCCGGGATGTAAACGATTGTAAACTAACCACCTGGAGGTGGACTGGACGCATGGCGCCGCGCACATGTGGGACAACCACGGCGTAACCGTGGACCAGGCGTCCGAGGCGATCGCTGACGTTGATGCCCTGCTGTACGACCCGGACCCCAAGAGCAAGTCGGGCGGGAGCGCACGGCTGATGGGGTACTCGGCAAGCCGTCGGCACGTCCTGGTTGTGATTCTGGTCCGCCGTGAGGACAGGCCCGGTGCCTGGTGGGGTGCCAACGGGTGGGGTGCCAACGCCGCCGACGCCGACACCTACCGGAAGGAGAACGGAAGATGACAAACCAAGCAGATGACGTCAAGAACATCGCGGTTGAGGCGGACGCAACTGCGGAGTCCCCGATGCCAGTTGGGTCAGCGCCGACCCGGCCCAACAAGTCAGTCCCAGTGGCTGTCCGGCTCACCCCACAGGACGCGGCCGCGATCGACGATCTCGCCGCTGCGATGAACGTGCCGGTGTCCACCTTGATCCGTGGGTGGATCCGCCAAGGGTTGGCCGTCAAGAGCGAGACAACGATCGACTCCGCGCTAGACCAGATCGCGGCGGACGTGCAGCGTCTCCGCGAACTCGTAGCCTAGGAAGAGCGTCGCAGCCCGCCAACGCCGGTGCGGCGAGCTCGGGCACCGGCGGAGCCGCCCCCGCCGGGCGGTTGGTTGGCTGCCGGTTACCGTTGTTCATGCCGTCAAACATCCCATTGACCCTGCCAGAGATCGCCGCTGAGGCGGAGAGGGTTCTGACCGAGGCGGGACCTCTGACTGAAGACGAGCTCATCGACGCCCTTGCCGCCAGCGTTGAGCTAGGTGACGATCCGGAGTTCGCGTTCGAGGAGATGATGGACTCTGGCTTGGAGCCTTT
>JAUYJT010000074.1 GCA_030700225.1 Candidatus Nanopelagicales bacterium
GTCCTCGTCGTTGCGGGTCAGGTCATCGCCGATGCTTCCGGAGGCGGCTGGGTGGTCCCGCAGGATTCCGGTTATCGCTTTGGCATACGGGTCGATCAGTAGCTTCGCCGGGTTGTACCTCAGACCGCGCGCCGGGTCCCAAGGGCCGTTGACGCGGAAGCCGTACTGTGCGCCTGGGTCCACACCGGGGATGTAGCCGTGGAAGACGTGGAACGTGTGCTCCGCAAGCTGGAATCGGCGCTCTGCCCCGTTGGCGTCGAACACGCAGAACTCGACAGATTCGGCTCCATCGGACCAGACGGCGACGTTGACCCCGAGCCCGTCGTGAGTGACTCCGAGCGGGGCGGAGTGCCCCGGCCAGGCCGTGTTGTCGGACATTGTTGCCTCGCGTTGGACCGGTCTGAAGGTGGAGTCTGGCAGCCCGGTTCTGACGCTATATGAGAACTGGCCGACGGTAGGGCAGATCCCCGAATGCGCCGTCCTGGAGCAGTTTGCGTGGGCGCGCAAGCCGCGTATCCCCGGGGATTCGCCACGCTGGTGCCGACCCTGCTGCGCCGGTCGACCCGATCAGCGGTGCCGACTAGGAAGGTGTGTGCGCTGGATCCGACAGGAGAGAGCGATGAGTTCCGGTGAGTGCGCATATCCAAGGCGAGTAGGCTACACGTAATAACCTCTGTCCCGATCCGCTATGCGTCGCTGTACGCTTCTGCTTTACTCTGGTGACGACAAGACAGGGGACGAGTTGCAGGGAGAACAAGATGACCCAGACACTACTCCGGGGGGTGGACATCCTGATGGGCCGAACCTCACGCAGCCCCGAGACGATGCTCGAAGTGCGCAGGTCGCTAGACCCACGGATGTCGTGGCAAGCGACCACGGCACGGAAATCGGCCACGTCGAACAGGAAGAAGTCCTCCAGGTAGTCCAGACACTCACTCATCTAGTCGAGCAACAACAAGCCTGGTCCGGGCTCTTGCCTCGCCCTGCGGACTTCACGGCATACCCCGGGCGCGTTCAGGATCGCATGCTTGCCTGGACTGACGCATGGACCATAGACGAGTCGAAACGCCGAGACCGCCGACTCGCGCATGACATCGACATGGATCGCCGTGGGTCGAGCTGGGTCATCGTCCTCTATCTGCTCACGACAGGCGCGGCGTTCATCCTGTTCCTCATAGGGCAAACCGTTGGTGGGGGGATCATGCTCGCGCCGCCCGTCCTGCTGTTCCTAGGCAGGATGCTCCCCTGGAACAGAAACAGCTCGGACAACAGCGACTCGACGGCCGACGCCTAGGGGGACCAGCCGCGCCTGGACAGAATCAGAACGCCAATCCGACCCGCGTCGGCTCCGACCACGGCAAGCCCCGGGCGCCCCAACGGAACACCACCTTCAGAGTCGCTCCCCGCAACTCCGCCGGTATCGGGCACTTCTTGACGAACACGTTCGCCGTTCGCTTCTCAGCGCGTTTCCGCTGTATTCGTCGCCCGTACGCATAGACACGGGTCTCCATCACCGGGTCGCGCACCAACCGGCCCCGATAGCGCTTCGGCGCGCGCACCTTCACCAGGATTCTTCCGACCTCGCACGGGCGGGCGTCACGGTACTCGACCACGCGCGGCCCGGGCATCGGCTCGACAACAGCCGCCGATGGCACCGTGGGCGCGACCAGGGCCAGTACGGCCGCGGCAGCCGCATATCGAAACCTCATCCTCACATCATCCCCTCTCCGCGCCACCGTGGCGCGCCTACGGCGCCGCACCTCGAGGTGACACTCGCCCCTCAGCGTGGCAAACTCGTGCCCATGAAGCCCCTGCGTTCCGGTGAGTGCGCATATCCAAGGCGAGTAAACTTCTAGGCCCGCTAAGGCGCTTACAGGACCTGTTCCGGTGAGTGCGCATATCCAAGGCGAGTAGACTTCAGATGGTGGCGTCCCACGCATCGCGCATGTTCCGGTGAGTGCGCATATCCAAGGCGAGTAGACTCATTTCCATCCACGCGGGCATTTCCAGTCAGTTCCGGTGAGTGCGCATATCCAAGGCGAGTAGACTGGACCACACCACGGACATGACCCGCCACATGTTCCGGTGAGTGCGCATATCCAAGGCGAGTAGACTCGGACATGATCAATACTGTTGACCGCCAGGCTGGCTGAGGATGATGCCGTCACGGTGGGCTGGTCTTTCAGCGACGCGGGGGCCGCATGGGACCCCGTCATGTAGTTGTTCATGTGCGTCGTCATAGTGAGGATGTAGCGAAGGATGGGCGACGGCCCCTCCGTTTGTCTTAGATGACACGGAAGGGCCGTCTTGGTGCATTGGAGTGCACCCGATGATCACAGTAGGACTAGACGAAGCGGCGGTCGAACGCGACCTGCGCGCGGGACTTCTGGACTGCCCCGACGTTGGCTGCGGGGCTGTGCTCGGGCCGTGGGGTTGGGCTCGGGAGCGGGTCGTTCGCGGGGCGGGTCGGCTGCGGCCGCGCCGGGGGCGGTGTCGGGGATGCGGGCGCACGCAGGTGCTGCTACCGGCGAGTGTGTTGCTGCGTCGGGCGGACGCTGTGACGGTGATCGGCGTGGCGCTGCTGGCCAAGGCCAGCGGCGCGGGACACCGCTCGATCGCGGTGTTGCTTGACGTGCCGGCTTCGACGGTGCGGGGCTGGTTGCGCCGGATGGTCGCGGTCGCCGCGCGGGTTCTGGCGGTCCTGGCCGCTGCCGCGGCGCAGCTCGGCACCGAGTTCGTGGCCCCGGTCCCGACATCTGATCCGGTCGCGGCGGTGGCCGAACTGCTTGGGGCACTGTCGGCCGCGATGGCCCGCCGTTTGGGTGGTTCGTGCTCGCCGTGGCGGTTGGCCGCGGTCCTGACCGGTGGTCGGCTGCTGGTTCCGTCCGGCCCGGACCTGACGCCGCGATGGGCTGGCGGTCGCAACACCAACTCACCCTTGGCGGCTGAGCCGTAACGCGGTTGGCTGTCTTATCGGCCCGCACCAGGCGGGTCGACAAGATCGGAGGCAGTCAGCATGAGCGAGGAACAGAACCAAGACAACGCCCGCAGGGCCCGGGCTCGGGAGGTGGGCCTGTTCCGCTACGGGCTCATCCAGGACGCGCTCGATCCGGCGTTGAGCACCAAGCAGCGCGGTCGGGAAGTCCGGGCCATCGCCGCCAGGTCACATCCGGGACCGTTCGGCGCACCGGTGACGGTCTCGCGGGCGAGCCTGGACCGATGGATCCGGAACTACCGCGTCGGCGGGTTCGCCGCGCTCGTTCCGGTACCGCGGCGGGTCATGGCCCACACACCAGCAGAGGTATTGGAGCTGGCGGTGGCGTTGAAGAAGGAGGCACCGGATCGCACCGCCGCCCAGGTCGCGGTCGTACTCGCCGCTCACAACGGGTTCGCGCCGTCGGCCCGGACGCTGCAACGGCACTTCGCCGCCGCCGGTCTGACACGCCACCGCCGCGATGGCGCACCGCTGGCGGTGTTCGGCCGGTTCGAAGCGGACCGACCGAATGTGCGGTGGGTCGGTGACGCCCTGCACGGACCCCACATCGCGGGCCGCAAAGCGATCCTGATCGCGTTCATCGACGATCATTCCCGGGCCGTTGTCGCGGCCCGCTGGGGGTACGCGGAGAACGCTGTCGCGCTTCGCGAAACCCTCAAACTCGCGCTCGCCGCGCGCGGGTGTCCTGCCCAATGCTACGTCGATAACGGGGCCATGT
>JAUYJT010000075.1 GCA_030700225.1 Candidatus Nanopelagicales bacterium
ACTGCTGCTCGTCCGGTCGAAGGCCGTCGCGGTCCTGGCGCGTCTTTGCGGTCTGGCGACGCGGTTCCAGGACGAAGCGATGGCCGGGCGTTCCCACAATGTCGCTGCCCAGATGACTACATTGGGCAAGCGCTTCGCCAGCGCCGCCGAGGAACTGCTCATCGCGTTCGACAGGCTTGAGGATCTGATTGGCCGCTACCCGCTCAGGGGGATCAAGGGGCCGATGGGCACCGCCCAGGACCAGCTCCAGCTGCTCGACGGCGATGCGGACAAGCTGGAGATCCTCGAACAGCAGGTCGCCGCATATCTGGGGTTCACACGCGTTCTCGACAGCGTCGGACAGGTCTACCCCCGCTCCCTTGACGCCGACGTCGTGTCCGCCCTGGCCCAGCTCGCCGCCGGCCCGTCGTCGCTCGCCACGACGATCCGACTGATGGCCGGGCTTGATCTCGTGTCCGAGGGGTTCGGGCCCGAGCAGGTCGGATCATCGGCGATGCCGCACAAGATGAACTCCCGCTCGTGCGAACGAGTCAACGGATTCATGGTTCTGCTGCGCGGATACGCGGCGATGGCCAATGACCTGGCGGGCTCTCAATGGAACGAGGGCGACGTGTCGTGTTCGGTCGTGCGGCGCGTCGCGCTGCCAGACTCCTTCTTCGCCCTTGACGGCTTGATGGAGACTTTCCTGACGATCCTCGATGAATTCGGGGCGTTCCCGGAGGTGATCCGGGCCGAGCGCGAACGGTACTTGCCGTTCCTGGCTACGACCCGGGTTCTGATCGCCGCTGTCCGGCGCGGAGTCGGCCGGGAAGTCGCGCATGAAGCGATCCGGGAACACGCGGTCGCCGTGGCGCTGCTCATGCGCCAAGACGGGAATGCGGACAACGATCTGTTGGAGCGTCTCGCCAATGACCCGCGACTCGGTCTGGACCTTGACGAGCTGACAGACCTGGTGGCCGAGCCGCTCGAGTTCACCGGCGCGGCCAAGGTTCAGGTGGGCCGGGTCTGCGAGCGTGTAACGGTGATCGCCGAGCACTTCCCGGGCGATGCCGCGTACCAGCCAGCGGCGATCCTGTAGGGGCGTGGGCATGACAACCGCATCGCAGCTCGGGTTGCCTGACGGGTACGCGCATCTGTACTCCGGCAAGGTCCGCGACTTGTTCAGCACGCCCGACGGACAGCTTCTGATGGTCGCCAGCGACCGGATCTCGGCGTTTGATTTCGTGCTTCCGACGCCGATTCCGGACAAGGGTCGGATCCTGACTGCCATGAGCTTGTGGTGGTTTGAGCGGCTGGCTGACTTGGTGCCGAATCACGTCATCAGCGCATCGGTTCCGCAGTCCGTGGCCGGCCGGGCGTTGATCTGCGCTCGGTTGGATATGTTCGCCGTGGAGTGCGTCGTGCGCGGGTACCTCACCGGCTCCGGGCTTGCCGACTACCGCGCAACCGGCGGCGTGTGCGGGCTTGTGTTGCCGACTGGCTTGACGGATGGATCCCGGCTTCCCGAGCCGTTGTTCACGCCGTCCACGAAAGCCGCGATCGGGGATCACGACGAGAACATCGACTTCGACGCGGTCGTGGGCGCGATCGGGGAGGGCGACGCCGCTGAGCTGAAGCGGATCTCGATCGCCGTGTATTCTCGCGCCGAGGCCATCGCCCGTGACCGGGGGATCATCCTGGCCGATACCAAGTTCGAGTTCGGTCGGCGGGCTTCCGACGGCCGCATCGTGTTGGCCGACGAAGTGCTGACACCTGACTCATCGAGGTTCTGGTCCGCGGCCGATTGGCGTCCAGGCGGACCTCAGCCGTCGTTCGACAAGCAGTATGTGCGCGACTGGCTCACCTCGCCAGAATCAGGCTGGGACCGGGATTCGGGTGAGCCGCCGCCGCCGCTGCCCCAGGATGTCGTCGAGCGGACACGCGCCAAGTACGTAGAGGCCTACGAGCGGCTGACAGGAATGGCCTGGGACCGCAGTTAGACTCGCAACGTCAACCGCCAGCTGATCCCAGGGAGATGTTGTGTCCCGCGTTGTAGTGGACGTAATGGTCAAGCCGGAGATCCTCGATCCCCAGGGACGGGCGGTTCAAGGTGCTCTGGTCAGGCTGGGGTTGGAGGGCGTCACGGACGTGCGCCAGGGCAAGCGTTTCGAGATCGTTCTAGATGGCGACCTTGATCCTGCTCGCCTCGATCAAGTGCGGCATCTGGCCGAGAACCTGCTCGCCAATCCCGTGATCGAGGACTACGACCTGCGGGTCGAGGAGGGCAGCTCGTGAGCGTCCGAGTTGGCGTCATCACGTTTCCTGGCTCGCTCGATGATGAGGACGCTGCCCGGGCTGTGCGGCTCGCTGGCCACGAAGCTGTTGGGCTTTGGCACGCGGACGCGGACCTGCGAGATGTAGACGCCGTCGTAGTTCCCGGCGGTTTCTCGTACGGGGACTACTTGCGGTGCGGGGCCATCGCTCGCTTCGCGCCGATCATGGCTGAGGTCGTCGCCCGAGCCGAATCCGGCCTGCCGGTCCTGGGAATCTGCAACGGGTTTCAGATCCTGTGCGAATCGCACTTGCTGCCCGGGGCGCTGACCCGAAACGAGTCCCGCCACTTCCTGTGCCGCGACCAAGATCTGCGGGTTGAGAACGTCGATACCGCATGGACCCGGAGCTTCACGTCTGGATCCGTCATCACTGTCCCACTGAAGAGCGGCGAGGGCCGGTTCGTCGCGGACCCCAAGACGCTGGAACAGCTTGAGGGCGAGGGCCGCGTCGTCGTCCGCTACGTGGGCGGCAACCCGAATGGTTCGTTCAACGACATCGCCGGTATCCGCAACGCAGGGGGCAACGTCGTCGGCCTCATGCCCCATCCGGAGCACGCCGTCGACCCGCTGACAGGCCCCGGTATCGACGGCCTGGGTTTCTTCACGTCGATGTCCGCGGTTCTTGGGATCACGCCGTGATGCTCGACACCGTCTCGGCGGCCGCTGCGGATCCGGGCGCCGAGCAACCGTACAGGGAACTCGGTTTGGCGAAGGACGAGTACGAGCGCATCCTTCAGATCCTGGGCCGCCGGCCAACGTCCAGCGAACTAGCCATGTACTCGGTCATGTGGAGTGAGCATTGCTCCTACAAGTCGTCGAAGGTCCATCTGCGCCAGTTCGGCGAGAAGCTGCCGGATGGCGAGGCGATGCTCGTCGGGATGGGCGAGAACGCCGGCGTGGTCGACATCGGTGACGGATGGGCCGTCACGTTCAAGGTCGAGAGTCACAATCACCCTTCATTCGTCGAGCCATACCAAGGGGCGGCCACGGGGATCGGCGGCATCGTGCGGGACATCATCTCGATGGGTGCCCGCCCGTTGGCCGTGATGGACTCCCTGCGATTCGGGGCGGCCGAGCATGCGGACACAGCTCGCGTGCTCCCCGGCATCGTCGCCGGAGTCGGCGGCTACGGGAACTGTCTGGGATTGCCCAACATCGGTGGCGAGATCGTCTTCGATCCGTGCTATCAGGGCAATCCACTGGTCAACGCCTTGTGTGTCGGAGCCATGCGGCACGAGCACATCCACCTGGCCAGCGCGTCGGGCGTCGGGAACCTGGTCGTGCTCTACGGCGCCCGAACCGGCGGCGACGGCATCGGCGGGGTGTCGGTGCTGGCCAGCGAGACATTCGACGAGCAGCATTCGTCGAAGCGGCCCAGCGTCCAGGTCGGCGACCCGTTCATGGAGAAGCTCCTGATCGAATGCACTCTCGAAGTGCTGCGGGCCGGGCTCGTTGAGGGGATTCAGGACCTGGGCGGAGCGGGCATCTCTTGCGCCACCAGCGAATTGGCTAGCAACGGCGAAGGCGGCATGCACGTCTGGCTCGACCGGGTGCTGCTGCGCGATGACACGTTGTCGCCAGAAGAAATCCTGATGAGCGAATCTCAGGAGCGGATGTGCGCGGTGGTGCGTCCCGACCGGATCGACAAGTTCATGACCATCTGCGGCAAGTGGGATGTCGAGGCCACCGTCATCGGCGAGGTCACTGGAACTGGCCGACTCACGGTGGACTGGCACGGCCAACGTGTGGTGGACGTTCCACCCAAGACGGTCGCGCACGAGGGTCCGACGTACGACAGGCCTTGTGTGCGGCCCGACTACATGGATGCGCTCGTTGCCGACGCGCCTGACCGGCTGGCGCGGCCTGAAGATGCCGCGGGGATCCGCGAAGACGTGCTGCGCTTGGTCGCCTCGCCGAGCCTGGCTGGAGCAGGCTGGGTGACCGATCAGTACGACCGTTACGTTCGCGGCAATACTGTGCTGGCTCAGCCCGAGGATTCGGGAATGGTCCGCGTGGACGAGCGAACGGGCCGGGGCGTCGCGATCTCGACGGACTGCAACAGCCGTTTCGCGAAGCTCGACCCGTACTCAGGCGCGCAGTTGGCTCTCGCTGAGTCGTACCGGAACGTCGCCGCGACGGGCGCGGTGCCGCTGGCCGTCACGAACTGCCTTAACTTCGGATCTCCGGAGGATCCCGGCGTGATGTGGCAGTTCGCCGAGGCGGTGCGCGGGTTGGCGGATGGCTGTCTTGAGCTTGGGATCCCGGTGACCGGCGGCAACGTGTCGTTCTACAACTCAACCGGGGACGCCGCGATCCACCCGACGCCCCTGGTGGGGGTGCTCGGCGTTATCGACGATGTCGGCCGCAGGACGCCGACGGCTTGGGGGCCCGACGGCGAACTGATCTACCTGCTCGGTGCGACTCGCGACGAGTTCGCCGGGTCCGGGTGGGCGCACGTCGTCCACGATCATCTGGGCGGGCGGCCTCCGGTTGTCGACCTCGAAGCCGAGCGGGTTCTGGCCCAGATTCTCGTGGCTGGCAGCCGCGACGGAATGCTGACGGCCGCACATGATGTTTCCGACGGCGGCGTGGCGCAGGCTCTGGTTGAGATGGCCCTGCGCGCTGGCGTTGGCGCCCGAACGTGGGTGCCGGAAGGATCCGACGCGTTCGTCCACCTGTTCTCCGAATCCGCCGCCCGGGCTGTTGTCGTGGTGGCCCGGAGCGAGGAAGTGCGGTTCACGGGGATGTGCGAAGCGCGCGGCTTCCCCGCCACGCGCATTGGCGTCGTTGACTCCGGCCTGGGCGAGGACAGGGGTTGCGCTGGCGAGCAAGTGCTGACGGTTGACCGGGTCTTCGGGGAATGTGTCGCATGGCCGCTGGCCGAGCTGAAGCTGGCTCACGAATCCACGTTGCCAAGGCTGTTCGGCTAGGGCTCATGGAGCCGGATAGCGCCAGCGCGGCGATGCGCAACAGGGGTCGGCTGACCGTAGTTCTCGGACTTGGCATCTCGGTCGTCATCGTCCAACTCGTCGGCGCCTGGTTCTCGTCATCCCTGGCCCTGGTGGCGGACGCGGTTCACATGTTCGCGGACGTCTTTGGCATCCTCCTGGCCCTGGCCGCAGTGACGGCGGCTGCCCGCCCGACCAAGCCCCGGCACACCTTCGGGCTATACCGCCTCGAGATCCTGGCGGCTGTGGTCAACGGCCTGCTTCTGTTCGGCCTGGCCATATTCATCTTCAAGGAGGCGGTTGAACGGTGGTTCAACCCGGTGGAGGTCGTCCCCGGGTTCATGATCGCGGCTGCCTGCTACGGGGTGGCGGCCAATGTGACCGGGCTGGTGCTGCTGCGCAAGGGATCCGAGACGAGCCTGACCATCAAGGGCGCCTATCTGGAGGTTCTGTCAGACACGCTCGGTTCTCTGGGAGTTGTAGTCGCGGGTGTCGTGGTGCTCCTGACGGGATACGAGCGGATCGACTCGATCATGTCCGTCGGCATCGCGCTGTTCATGGTGCCGCGCACCGTTCTGCTACTGAAGAGGGCCTTGAGCGTCCTGCTTGAGAGCGCCCCGCCCGGACTTGACCTTGATGAGGTCCGTCGTCACCTCATCGAAGTCGACGGGGTCATCGACGTGCATGATGTTCACGCCTGGACAATCACCAGCGGGATGGCATGCCTGTCAGCTCACGTAGTCGTGGATCCGGGTGACCAAGGGGTTCGTTCGCGGGGCGATGTCCTAGAGCGGGTGACCGATTGCGCGCGAGAGTGCTTCGACATCAGGCACACGACGTTCCAGCTCGAGTCAGCTCAGTACGCCGCAGCCGAGGAGAAGCAGCACAACTGAGCCGCGTTTCGTCGGATAGGACGAACTCGGCGGTGGTTCCATGCGCACGGCGTCTTCGCTCACGCGCGGCGCCTTCGCTCACGCTCGATGGTGCAGATCCTCTGATGATCTTGCTTGTTAGCGATCTTCCCTTCCTGGGCGATCGTCGACCCCCATGATCAACAGGGGCTTCGCATCATCCGCCCGGCTTGAGCCCCAGTCTTCGGAAGCGGAACTTCGGCCTAGGACAGTGCCTTCCGCTTCAGCTGCTCGAACTCGTCGTCGCTGATGATCCCCTGATCATGGAGCTGCTTAGCCTTGGCTATCTGGCCAGCCGGGTCGCCTGTGGCCGCGACGCCGCGGATGTACTCGTCCTGTGCTTGCTTCAGGGTCGTTGCCTCGGCCGCCGCTCGCTCCTGCATGCCCGATCCGCGCGCGATCAAGTAGATCAAGGCTGACAGGAACGGGAGAATGAACAGGAAGACGATCCACACCGCCTTCCACCATCCCGAGAGCTTATGGTCGCGGAACAGGTCCAGGAGGATGAAGAACAGCACCATCAAGTAGGCGATAAGGCAGAAGATCCAGATCGTCGTAAGCAGCAGGTCCCCGAACGTCTCCATGGGCGGCATCCCTTCAGGTCATCGCCAGAGTCCAGTACTGGCGCGATGAACTTCGCTTCTTTCGACACGATAGCGGCCAGGTCGCACCGGGTGTCTGACTGGACTTAGCGGCCGCTAACGACAAACGCGACCGTTAGGCAAGGAAACACTCGTTGCAACGGGCGCGTCTGTACCCAAACATTCGCGTTTGTCGGGAACGGCCGCTAACTCCAGGGGGGCGATGCCGGGGAGTATGGGCTGACGGGCCGTAGCCCCTAGACTTGTTCGGTGGCGTGCGGAGACGGATTGCTCAATCATGACCTTCTGCCGGGCGAGCACTGCGCACAGGACGAGTGCGGGGTCTTCGGTGTCTGGGCGCCGGGCGAAGCCGTAGCCGAGCTCACATACTTTGGCTTGTACGCCCTCCAGCACCGCGGCCAAGAGTCCGCCGGAATGGCCGTCAGTGACGGTTCGCACGTCGTGGTCTACAAGGACATGGGGCTGGTCTCTCAGGTGTTCAACGAGTCATCGCTCGGCTCGCTGCACGGGCACCTGGCCATCGGGCACTGCAGGTACTCGACCACGGGTGCCAGCGTGTGGGAGAACGCCCAGCCCACGTTTCGGCCCACGTCGGCAGGCAGCCTCGCGCTGGCGCACAACGGGAACCTGACGAACATAGACGAGCTGACCGAGCGCGCGAGGATGCGATCGGCCGAATCCGGGGAGCTTCCCCTAGGAACGGCCTTGTCCACTTCGGACACAGATGTGGTGGCAGCTCTGTTCGCATCACACCCAGGGTCAGACTTGGAAATCTCGGCCCTGGCGGAGCTGCCGCAGCTTCGCGGGGCCTTCTCGTTCGTGTTTATGGACGAACACACTCTCTTCGCTGCCAGGGACGCTCACGGGATCAGGCCCTTGGTACTGGGGCGTCTGGAGCGGGGCTGGGCCGTCGCCAGTGAGAGCGCCGCGTTGGACATCGTGGGCGCTGAGTTCGTGCGTGAGATCGAGCCCGGCGAGATGGTGGCGATCGACGCCGGAGGGGTGAGGTCGACGCGATTCGCGGTTGCGACGCCCCACGGTTGCTTGTTCGAGTACGTCTATTTGGCGCGTCCGGACACGACGATCAGCGGGCGCAGCGTCGAAGCGGTACGGACCGGGGTCGGCCGACGGCTGGCGCTGGAGCACGCCGTGGACGCTGATCTGGTCATTCCGGTACCCGAATCCGGAAGATACGCGGCCATCGGATACGCGCAGGCCTCTGGCATCCCTTTCGGAGAGGGCCTGGTGAAGAACGCCTACGTTGGGCGCACGTTCATTCAGCCGTCACAGGCCATCAGACAGCTGGGTATCCGACTGAAGCTCAACCCGCTCCGCAAAGTGATCTCTGGCAGGCGCCTTGTCGTGGTGGACGACTCGATCGTGCGGGGAAACACTCAACGGGCACTAGTGCGCATGTTGCGGGAAGCCGGAGCCGCGCAGGTTCACGTCCGGATCTCCAGCCCCCCGGTCGTGTGGCCGTGCTTCTACGGCATCGACTTCGCGACGCGGGACGAACTCATCGCCAATGGGCGGACAGTTGATCAGATCCGTGAATCGATCGGCGCGGACTCGCTTGCATACGTGTCGCTCGATCAGTTGGTCGACGCGACCAAGATCCCCGCTGATCGATTGTGCATGGCATGTTTCGACGGGCAGTACCCGGTGGCACTGCCAAAGACGCACGTCGCTGGACGGGACCTGCTGGAGGGATGGCTGGCAGACGCCGCCCAGGAGTCGGGCGATGGTCTGGCTGGCGGCAGGACTCCAGACCCCACAGTGCCGGTTGGTTCGCGATGACGTTGCCAGTAACGCCGAGTACCTATCAGGAGTCGGGCGTGGACGTGGCTGCCGGAGAGCTGGCTGTCGAGCTGATGCGCGGGTCGGTGGCACGGACTTCGCGGCCAGAAGTTGTCGGAGGGATTGGTGGCTTCGCGGGGCTGTTCGACGCTTCCGCGTTGCGTGAGTATCGTCGCCCGCTTCTGGCCAGCGCCACGGACGGTGTTGGCACAAAGGTGGCCGTCGCGCAGGCGATGGACAAGCACGACACGATCGGCCGGGACCTCGTGGCGATGGTCGTTGACGATCTGGTCGTGTGTGGCGCCGAGCCGTTGTTCCTGACCGACTACATCGCCTGCGGCCGCGTGGTTCCGGAGCGGATCGCCGCGATCGTTTCGGGGATCGCCGACGGTTGCGTGGAGGCCGGATGCACTCTGATCGGCGGCGAAACGGCCGAGCATCCCGGGCTACTCGGACCCGATGACTATGACGTGGCTGGCGCCGGGACGGGGGTCATAGAAGCCGACCGCCTGCTGGGTCCGGATCGGGTACGCGAAGGCGACGCGCTGGTGGCGATGGCCTCTTCAGGGCTGCATTCCAACGGGTACTCACTCGCCAGGGCAGTGCTGCTGGGGCCCGACGGCCCCGGACTGAACCGCGTGCTGCCCGAGTTTGGCCGCACTGTCGGGGAGGAGCTGCTGGAGCCGACGAAGATCTACGCGAAGGCCTGCCTTGGCTTGGCGGACGAGCTTGAGGTGCATGCCTACGCGCACATCACAGGTGGAGGACTGGCCGCGAACCTGGCGCGAGTGATTCCAACCGGACTCCGCGCCGATGTGGACCGCGGATGCTGGAGCGTGCCAGCGGTAGTCGGTGTGATCGGTGAGGTCGGGCGCATCAGCGGTGAGGACTTGGAAGTCGCGTTCAACATGGGCGTCGGGATGGTGGCGGTAGTACCAGCGGAGAACGTGGGAGAGTCCCAGGCTTTCCTGGCCAAAGCCGGAATCCGCAACTGGGTGCTAGGTCATGTCTCGCGTGACACTTCTACGCCGGAGGCCGGAGCCGGGGAGGCCGCCGGAATCCAGCTAACCGTCGCGATGCACGGCGACTACCGCTGAGCGGGTCGACTCAGCCGGGTTCCTCCGCGCTTTCGTAATCGACGTGGGGCCCGTCGTCGGACGGTCCAGCCGACTCCTCCGCGTCGTCGCGACCAGTCAGTTCGGCCTCCAAACGCTGGAGGTCTGTGTCTGGTCCGCTGTACTTAAGCCTGCGAGCGACTTTCGTCTGCTTGGCCTTCGCTCGGCCGCGCCCCATAGGCTCGACCCCCTCGCCGGTGTCCTGGACGGATGGGTTCTTATGGCCCCAATTCCCGTCTGCGTCGTGGCTCACTGTACCTGCTCGCCGCCCGTGACTGCGAGTACGCGGCGTGCCTCACCAATATTGAGCGCGTGACCTCCTGTTGGGGGAAGAGCCGAAACGACCCACGGATGCGTCAGGAGAGCCCTAGTTGACTAGTTAGAAAGCCCGGACCGGCCGCACGCGGAGGGGGATGAGCTTGTATCTGGAGTCCTGGACGCCATCGTCGAAGGACTGGTACCACGCGTGGTCCAAATCGAACACCGACGAGGACCAGTAGATGACACCGGCGAACCCGCCAACAGCGGCTTTCTGTATGTACAACTGATTCAGTTCATCCATGGACGGAAGGAACCAGTCACTCTTCTCGCCACCCGCGTAGTTCTTCGCCGCCCACGCCGCCGGGGCCTTCTCCGGTGTGTCACACGCATCATCACTGGTGATCGCGGTCGTGTTCGCCTCCCCCGTACCAATACCCGTACGAGTCGCAATACTGGTAGACGCGCACTTACCGGTCCCCTTCTTACCGGTCCCCCACGCCAACCGCTCGTCCGGGTCGCCGGCGTGGCCGTACCAGCCGCTTGGTGCGGCCTCGAAACACCGCGAACCCGCTGGACGACTCATGTCCTGGTAGAAAATCGTCCCTCCACCCGGGCCGGGTTCGCCCACTACACACGCTGGGGCCGATGTGGTGGGCGTCGTGGCGACGTCGCGTGCTGGTTCGGTCTGGCTGGAGCACGCGGCCAGTACGAGAGCGATGCTGGCGGCGAGTGCCCCGATTCCTGATAGCTTCAATCGCATACCGGCAGTGTCTCAGCGGTCGCTCTGTGACGCAATCCTTCGGCGTGCCTCAGCTTCTTTGAGCGCGCGGCCTCCTGTGGGGGTCGGCGTGTCGCCTTCAACCTGTCAGTAAGGGCGCCCACGGAAACGACCGGCGAGCCAAGAAGTTCGCGGCCGCCCTACGGGCGAACCGCGAAACCGAGGAACGAAGAACAAGTGATGAATGGTTGAATCGCTAGAAAGCCCGGACCGGCCGCACACGGTTGGAGAAGTCCTTGATGTCGGTGAGCTGGTCGCCATAGACGAAGTCCTGGAACCTCGCGTCGAACGCACGCTTCTGCGACGAGGACCAGTAGTCGTCATCGTCGAACACCCCAACAGTGTCTTTCCGATAGTACAACGCTTCCAGTTCATCCTTGGACGGTAGGAACCAGTCATTCTTCCCGCCACCGGCGTGGTTCTTCGCCGCCCACGCCGCCGGAGCCTTCTCCGGTGTGTCACACGCGGTATTACTGGTTATCGCGGTCGTGTTCGCCTCCCCCGTACC
>JAUYJT010000076.1 GCA_030700225.1 Candidatus Nanopelagicales bacterium
GGCCGACGTTGCTGCGGTAGGCCGACGTTCTGCTGGGTGTCTAGCGCAAGAGTTTCGGCCAACCACCACAACAGCCGCCGCAACTGCCTCTAGGCCGACGTTGCTGCGGTGGGTCCCCCCGCCTCGCGGGGGCGAGGCCAGCACCGCAACCTAGGCGAGCAGATTAGTGCGCAAGTCCAGCGCGACTCCACGAAGGATTCCCTTGTCAGCGGCCACACGGACCGGCCCCGAGCCAAGACGTGGCCCGAGTCAGGTCAAAACCCGACGGCGGTGATGGGGGTGCTGGCTTGCCATGCCGCTCGCCGGGCGGGCTGGACAGGACTGCGCCCGGCCGACGCCCCGTGGCCCGTGCGGGACGGCTTGACCGAATCAGGTCGCGTCTTCACCGGCTGACCCCTGGGCGGGAGACTCTTTGGCGGCCGCCTTGGCCGACGCCCTGCGCCGTGCCTTGGCAGCGGCCTTTCGCGCCGCTTCCGCTCGCCGCTCCTGCCTTTCCCGCACGGCCTTCACAACGACGGGCACGCCGAGCCCGACGCAGCCGATGACGGTCATCGCGGTCGCGATCCAGCGGGGCGCCCCGAGCAGCGCGATGCCACCAGCGGCAACCAGGACGAGAAGCAGCCACCGCAACTCATTGCCGTTGTAGCGGGCCGAGACGCGCGCACCTAACCACACGCCTGGAATCTGTCCCAGGAGCAATGACAGCAGCACACTCGCGTCCACCTCGCCAAGGCCCGCGTGCGCGATCGCTCCGACCACGAGCATTGGCACGGCCTGTACCAGGTCCGTGCCAACCAGGCGGCTGGGAAGCATCGCGGGAAACAAGATAATGAGGCTAGCCGCGATCAACGTCCCCGAACCGACCGAAGTCAGGCCGACCAGGATCCCCACGAGCAAGCCGACGGTCAACGTCACCGAGCATCGAAACGACGTCATCTGGATCTGATCGTGGGAATGCTGGGCCATGTAGCGCTTCAAGCGCAACCTCACCAGCGAGATGACAACGGCCACGATCAGGACAACGCCGATCATGCGGCGCAGCAACTCCTCGCCGGCGGGATCGGATGTAAGGCGCGCGAACAGGACTGTCCCGACCAGCACGCCGGGCACCGAACCAGCGGTCAGCCACGCGACGACCTTCAGGTATGGAGTGCGCCGCCGCAGATGAACCATTGCCCCGATTGGCTTGGTCACGGCCGCCGACACCACGTCTGTGGAGACCGCCACCGAAGCGGGCAGGTTGAACAACAGCAGAAGCATCGGAGTGACGATCGCCGCGCCGCCCAAACCCGTCAATCCGACGACGGTTCCGGCGAACAGACCCCCGAGCGTCAGCCACAGGTCGATGCCAATCACGATCGAACAGTATTCCCCGCCGTAGGGTGCTTCCATGCCCGGGCAGCAAGTCGACGCGCCAGGATCGACACAGATAGCGCGTGTAGCTACCGAGTATCTGGACCATCTGGTCGTCGAGAAGGGAATCTCGCCCAACACTTTGGATGCCTACCGGCGAGACCTGGCCAGATACACGCGATTCTGCGCCGCCAGATCTGTCACATCGCTTCCGGATGCCACCGAACCAGTGATTGGCGACTTCCTGGGCTGGCTCCGCTCGCCAGGTCAGGAAGGCCCGGAACTGTCCGCCGCGTCAGCCGCCCGGACGATGGCAGCAGTGCGTGGGTTGCACGGCTTCGCGGTCCGTGAGGGCCTCCTGGCCGACAACTCCGCGGTGAGCGTCAAGCCACCGAAGCTTGAGACACGACTCCCGCATGGACTGGCAGTGCAGCAGGTGCTCGACATACTGCGCGCTCCCGACCCGGCTGAGCCGACTGGTGTGCGAGACCGCGCGCTGCTGGAGTTCCTGTACGGCTCCGGATGCCGTGCCAGCGAGGCGGTAGGGCTGGATGTGGACGATGTGGATCTGGTTGCCCGTGCAGTGCTGCTGCGCGGGAAGGGACGCAAGGAGCGCGTGGTCCCGATCGGCACGCTGACGGTGACTGCCCTTGAGTCCTACTCGATCAGGGTCCGGCCAGCCCTGGCAGCCCGGGGCAAGGGCACCGCGGCGATGTTCCTCAATGCCCGAGGCGGTCGGCTGTCCAGGCAAACCGTCTGGACCATCCTGAAGCGGGCGGCGAAGACAGCCGGCGTCGACGGATCCGTCCACCCGCACACGCTGCGCCACTCCTTCGCCACCCATCTTCTTCAAGGCGGCGCCGATGTCCGCGTAGTCCAGGAACTGCTCGGGCACGCCTCGGTGACCACGACCCAGATTTACACCATGGTCACCGTGGAACACCTGCGCGAGGTGTATGCCAACACGCATCCGCGGGGCCGGATGTGAGTGGGGCTGACAGCTCGCTGGGTTACCGTCGTGTGGTGAGTGAACGCGGGCCAGCCGATTTGCGACTGCGGTCCGGGGAGGACAGCTCCGACAGCCATGGTTTCGCGGTCAGTGTGGATGGCTTCGAGGGGCCGTTCGATCTGCTTATGTCGCTGATCGCCAAGCACAAGCTCGAAGTGACCGCCCTGGCCCTGCATCAGGTCACCGATGATTTCATCCGCCATACCCGCGCCCAGGGTGATGACTGGGACCTGGGGGAGTCGACGCAGTTCCTTGTCGTTGCCGCGATCCTGCTGGATCTGAAGGCCTCGCGCTTGCTGCCAGGCCGGGAAGACGATGACGTCGAGGACCTCGCGGCCTTGGAGGCCCAGGACCTGTTGCTCGCTCGGCTGATGCAATACCGGGCGTTCAAAGAAGTCTCGGCTCTATTCGACGAACGCCTCAACTCAGCACAGCTCCGGCAGCCGCGCACGGTCGGCCTCGACCCGCAGCTGGCTGATTTGCTGCCTGAGGTCGTAGTGAGCATAGGCGTCGACGGTCTGGCCGCTTTGGCGATACGGGGACTGACACCGGCGCCACCACCTCAGGTCAACGTGGATCACGTCTACGCGCCGCTGGTTAGCGTGCCCGAACAGGCCGCGATCGTGGCCGCTCAACTGAGGCGAAGCGGCTCCGCCAGTTTCAGCTCACTGTTGATCGGGTGTCCTGATACGGCGCACGTCGTGGCACGGTTCCTGGCACTACTCGACCTGTACAGGCAGGCACTTGTTTCTTTCGACCAAGCACGCCCACTCACCGAACTCATCGTGAAGTGGACTGGAACTGATGAAGAAGGGGCGAGGGCCAGTGGGTGACGTTGTTGATCTGAGGTCAGGCTCGGCGGAAGCTCTGTTCGCGGCAGAGCCGGAGGCGGGACTGGGCGCGCCGTCCCGCGGGGCGGCTCTGGAGGCTCTCCTGCTGCTAGCCGATGAACCTGTCAGTTCCTTGACGTTGGCTGAGCTGACGGGGTGCCCAGAGCCCGATATCGTCTCTGAGCTACTCCGCCTCAGCGCCGAATACCGACGCGACGGCCGCGGATTCGATCTGCGGGAAGTTGGCGGTGCCTGGCGGTTCTACACCTCGGACACCTGCTCAGAACTAGTAGCGCGATACGCGACTGACGGTAGGCAGGCGAGGCTGACCCAGGCCGCGCTGGAGACTCTGGCGATCATCGCCTACAGGCAACCTGTGAGCCGCGCGCGTATCGGGGCGATACGCGGAGTCAGTTGCGACGGTGTCGTGCGAACCCTCGTCGCGCGTGGCTTGGTTACCGAAGTAGGCGAAGACACGGTCGCTGGCGCGGTTCTGTTCGGGACTACTACCTACTTCCTCGACCGTATGGGGATCTCTTCCCTGGAGGAGCTTCCGCCCATCGCTGAGCACTTGCCTTCGTTCGACTCGCTGGACGAACTCCTCGAATCCCAGTGACCGAGTCCGGGCAGGGGGAGAGACTGCAAAAGGTCCTGGCCCGAGCGGGACTAGGCAGTCGGCGCAAATGCGAGGCGTTGATAAGCCAAGGCAGGGTCTTCGTCAATGGGCAGGTCGTAGCGGTCCAAGGATTCCGGGTACCTCCTGGCACGACCGACGTCAGAGTCGACGGCAAGCCGATCCCAACATCTGACAACGTCATCGTGCTGGCGCTGAACAAGCCGAAAGGGATTCTGTCGACGATGGCCGACGACGGCGGGCGGCCTTGCGTGGGCGATCTCGTCGCGGACCGCGAGGAGCGGCTCTTCCACGTCGGACGCCTCGATGCCGACACCACGGGGCTGCTGCTATTGACGAACGATGGGGAACTCGCGCACCGCCTCCAGCACCCGAGCCACGGCGTCTCCAAGACATACCGTGCCACCGTGCGGGGACCAGTACCGGCCAGCGTTCGCCGAAGCCTCACACGCGGGGTCGAACTGGAAGACGGACCGGCGGTGGCTGACTCGTTCCAGATCGTCGCGCAACACGGACAGCAGTCGATTGTGGAGATCAGGCTGCACGAGGGCCGCAACCGCATTGTCAGGCGCATGATGGCGGCTGTGGGGCATCCTGTGATCGAACTTGTGCGGGTCAGTGTCGGTCCGGTGACTCTGGGAGGGCTCAGGCCAGGCGCATTTCGCAAGCTCACAGCCGCGCAGGTCGCCAGTCTGTATGCCGCCGCTGATGAGAGCTGAGCGCGGTGAACCTACGCTGTGCTCAGGACCTGACAGGGAGGGCGACGTGGCGGTGAGAGGCATCCGAGGGGCGACGCGTCTGTCCGCCGATGACCCGGCCGAGATGAGCGAAGCGGTCATTGACCTGCTAAGCGCGATCATCGAGAGAAACGACCTCAGACACGACGACCTTGTCAGCATCCTGTTCACATCCACGCCGGACTTGGTGAGTGCTTTCCCGGCCACTTCGGCCCGGGAGATCGGACTGGCTGACGTTCCTTTGCTGTGCGCCCAGGAGATCGACGTCGACGGGGCTCTGCCTCGCGTCATACGCATCCTCGTCCACGCCGAAACGGAACTACCGCGGGCGCGGATCAGTCACATCTACCAGCGCGGAGCCGAAAGCCTGCGCGAAGACCTAGCTCACTGAGATGACGGCCGAGCGATCCACCGCTGTGATAGCGGTTGACGGCCCCAGCGGCTCGGGCAAGTCGTCGGTTTCCCGTGGCGTCGCCGAGCGATTCGAGATGGCGTACCTGGACACCGGGGCGATGTACAGGGCGATGACGTACTGGATGCTTGAGCACGGAGTCGACCCGTCTGACGAATCCGCGGTCACCGCCCAATGCGGTCGGGCCGAGATCGTCAGCGGCACTGACCCGGCCAATCCCGCGATCGTCGTCGACTCTCACGATGTGGCTGAAGCGATCCGCACTCCCGAGGTGACGGCATCGGTCAGCGCCGTCAGCGCCGTCCCCGCGGTGCGCGAGCGGATGGTCCGGATGCAGAGGGAGGTAGCGGCGGCACAGCTCAGCGCGGGTCGGGGGATAGTAGTGGAGGGTCGCGACATAGGCAGTGTCGTCCTGCCCGACGCGGACCTGAAGGTCTACCTAACCGCCGATCCCGTGGTCAGGGCAGCAAGACGTGCCGCGGAGGACGCGACCCGCGCTCACGGGTCCGGCGGTCTGCCCGCCACAGAGGAATCCATCCGCCGCCGCGACGCTCTGGACTCAACCAGGACGGTGTCGCCGTTGGTCGCGGCCCCAGGCTCGGTCCACGTCGATGCGACGTACCTGACGCTGGAAGAGACGATCAACACTGTGGCCGACCTCGTGCGGGCCGCTGGGGACCGGCCGTGACCGACGACCAGGAGTTCGCCGACCTCACGCCCATCGACGGGGAATGGGTCAGCGATTCCGACACCGACGAGGGAATGCTGGCCGAGGCGATGTCAGCTGCTCGTACCGAGCAGGTTCTCGAGGCGGAGCCCACGGCCGAGGAACTTCCAGTAGTGGCTGTCGTGGGCCGCCCGAACGTCGGCAAGTCCACATTGGTGAACCGGATTCTGGGCCGTCGCGAAGCTGTCGTGGAGGATGTCCCGGGCGTTACCCGCGACCGCGTGGCCTACCAGGCCGAGTGGGCGGGGCGGCGGTTCATCGCCCTGGATACCGGCGGCTGGGACCGCACCGCCACAGGCAGGGCAGCCTCCGTGGCAGCCCAAGCGGAACGGGCGATGAGGGAAGCCGATGTGACGCTTTTCGTCGTCGACGCGACCGTCGGACCCACCTCGTCCGACGAGGATGTCGTGAAGGTCCTGCGTAGCGCCAAGAAGCCCATGCTCCTGGTCGCCAACCGGGTGGACAACTCGCAGGTCGAGGCTGAGGCGGCGTCACTGTGGTCCCTGGGATTAGGTGAGCCGCACCCGGTGTCGGCCTTGCACGGGCGGGGGAGTGGTGACCTTCTTGACGCGGTTGTGGCCCTGCTGCCCCAGCGGCGGCGGGTGCCCGCGGTCGCGGGGCCTCACCGGATCGCGCTGGTCGGTCGGCCCAACGTGGGCAAGTCGAGCCTGCTGAATCGTCTGGCGGGACAGTCCCGCAGCGTGGTGCACGAAGTCGCGGGCACGACCGTTGACCCCGTCGATGAGGTAGTGCATCTCGGTGGCCGCTCGTGGGTGTTCGTCGACACCGCTGGACTGCGCCGGCGGGTCCGGGAAGCTCACGGCCATGAGTTCTACGCCAGTCTTCGCACCCGAACAGCTATAGAGAGGGCCGAGCTCGCGGTCGTGGTCCTGGACGCCGGTGAGGTTCTCAGCGAGCAGGACGTCAACGTCGCGAACATGGTCGTCGACTCCGGCCGCGCCCTGATCATCGCCTACAACAAGTGGGATCTGGTCGACGAGGAGCGCCGCCGGTATCTCGAACGGGATCTGGAAAGGGATCTGGGATTCATATCTTGGGCGCCGCGCGTGAACGTCTCGGCCCTGACTGGGCGCCGCGTGGACAAACTCGTGCCCGCCTTCGACGCGGCACTCGCGGGCTGGGAGACGCGGGTGCCCACAGGTCGACTGAACAGCTTCCTGAACGAGCTGGCGGCGCGCAATCCGCATCCCGTGCGTGGCGGCAAGCAGCCGCGCGTGTTGTTCGGGACTCAAGCCAGCATCCGGCCGCCAACGTTCGTGCTGTTCACTTCGGGCTTCCTGGAGGCCGGGTATCGCCGATTCATCGAGCGCTCGCTCCGTGAGGAATTCGGCTTCGTCGGTACCCCAATCCGCATCGGCCTGCGGGTTCGCACCAAGCGCCAGCGGTAGC
>JAUYJT010000077.1 GCA_030700225.1 Candidatus Nanopelagicales bacterium
GCGACGCCACGGCCTTCAACAGGCCCGAATCAACCGGATCGAGTACCGTCGAAACCACCAGGCGGAAACACCATGAACCAAGATCACCAAATGTTGGGTATTGAAAACCCGAAGTTCCTCATTAACTCAGAAGCACCTCACTACAGGGGATTGGGTCTGGTTGTGCAGCTGCCTTGGGATCTGCTCTTCCCGGTGACAGGGATCGTCGCCCCATCTTGAGCCGCCACCGAATGCCTGACTGGAAACGGATGCTCGTAAGTATGTCAAGCGGCGATCTGTTGGGGTTGCGCTTCGAGTGCTTGTTTGAGGATGAGGTGTACTTCTCGGGCGATGTAGCGTTTCAGGCAGCGGCCAATTTCGCTGGTTGACAGGCCTTCGGTGGTGAGGCGTTTTGGGTTGCCGCCAGCGGTGATGAGCAGCTGCGCGGCGACATCGGGGCCGACACCCATCAAAGCGCGCAGCTTGGGGGCGGCGCACTGAGTTAGGGCGTCGAACTCGACTTGCGAACTGCCTCTTGATGATCTTGTTGCGCTTTCGGCCATTCCAGATACGCGAAGCGGCCATATTTGGCCAAATTCGCTACAAGATCACTTGGGGGCTGGATTCGGTCCGGAAACGGGAAGCCGATACTCACTGCCGCATGCCAGCGGCGGGCGCGGAACGGCTCTTCCGCGAGTACGTGGAATCCCGTCGCGAGGAGGAGGGTGACTGATCATGGGTGTGACGAAGTGGTCCGACGTTCGTGAGCGACACGTTGAGCAGGTTGGGGAGCAGGTGCTCGCGGAGCGGGTCGCTCAGACGATGGCCCGCGTCCGGGCGCATCACCTCGCGGAGATTCGGCGGAGCAAGGGCCTGACCCAGCCGCAGGTGGCCGCGGGAATGGGAGTGAGCGTGGGCCGGATTTCACAGATCGAGCACGGTGATGTGTCCGGCCTGGACGTCCTGGACCGCTACGTAGCGGCTCTTGGAGGACAGCTGGGACTGGTTGCGACGTTCGGCGATGAGCAGATGAGAGTCGGCTGAGGATTCATGGGTGGCATTAGCGATGCCTCCCTCGGGGGGTGGCCGCGATCGGTGCGACGTCAACCGGGACGTGTACGGGTTGCTCCGCTACGGCGTCAAGGTCGAGCCAGACGCCGGGGTCGCACCGAGTCTGTCGGCTCCGTTGCTACTCCGTGACCATCGCTCGGGGTCTGTGCTACCGCCAGTACCCCGAAGTATCACTAACTGCGGCTAGTTGTACCTGAGTAGCATTCCGGCGCTCTAGCCGCTGCGGCGCTGTGGATTCCCCCGAGCCCCGCTCGGCAAGCGCTGAGAAACTGCCCGGAGTTCTGTACAGTTTAGGCATGACGGATGCCGAGGGAGGCTCCATGAACGCCACTTCGCTGACCGAGGCCCGTGATCACCTCAGCGAGATAGTTGATCAGGTGGCTTCTACCGCTGACATCTTCACCATCACGAAGCACGGCAGAGCGATGGCCGTGGTACTCGGCCAGGACGAGTACGAATCGCTCATCGAGACTCTCAACATCTTGTCCGACCCGGACACCATGGCCGCCATCGCTGAGGCGCGCGCTGAAGGCCACGATCCTGGGCGGACAGGCTGAGCATGCCGCCTTGGAGCAGGCGTGCTGAGCGTGACGCCGCGGCCTGGCCTCCGGCGATGTGTGAGAAAGCGCGGGCATTGATCGAGCGACTCGACACGGAGCCGGGCTCGGGCCAGAAGCTGCTCGGCCCACTCAAGGGCATCCGTTCGGCCCGGCTCGGCCGTTCACACCGCATCCTGTATGAGATCTCAACGGATGGGTCAGCTCACGTCCTAACGATCGCGCCGCGCAAGGACGCCTATCGGTGAACCGACGGCAGAGGCCAGGCCGGAGCACCGATGATGACCACTGAGTCGGAGTGGCTGGCGAGAGCTTCGAGTGCATCGAGCAAGGCCCTGCGCATCCGGACGGCGTCAAGTGCGCCATTCATCTTCGTTCGCCTCCATCCAGTCCAACAGTGCTTCGCCTTCCGATGGACCTCTGCCGGGTGCCGTGATCAGATCGACGGCCACCTGCGAGGGCGCCGCGTAGTCGACGCCTCCTATCCGCGCACTGCGGTCGAAGACGAAGTCCGCGCCCGGAGCGGCGAGGAGAACGTTCGCGCCGACATCGACCGGTCGCAACTCCATCTTGGCCATGAACTCGGCAGGGTCGTCGACGTAGATCATGGCCAGGCGTGGCTGCGCATAGGGCTCCCAGTTCGCGGCGGCCAGTGACCCGGTGACCGCGTACCGCAGATCGGTCGACCCTTTCCGGATTCCTTCCATCAGTGACTCCAGGCCGCGGGGCTGAAGGACAGGAAGGACGGTGTTGCTGGCTTGGAAACCGTAGTCCTGGCTCCAGCGCTCCAGGATGGCGCGCCATCTGGCGGTTGCGATCGGAGCCCGCGGTGCTCTTTCGAGCAGCATCTCATCTTGGAGGAACTCCACGACTCTGTATGTGGCGCCTGTGGACGCGCGGGAGCGTGCGGCGAGGTCAGGTACTGAGATTGGCGCTCGGAAGTCGGCCAGCGCCCTCACCACTCGCGCGGCGGGTTCGCCCTTCAAGGTTCCTCGCGGTCTGCCGGGTCCGCGCCACGGGTCGCCGTCCGCGCCCTTGTCACGAAGGAAGAGAGCTGGCGAGGCGAGTCGAAGGAGCAGGTTTCCCGTCGCGTCGGCGTAGCTGACACCTTGCTGTTCCAGCCAATCCCTGACCGGCGGTGCCAGGTAGCGGGCGATGATCATTAGCGAGGGATCCTCACCTGGCAGTCCAGCCGATGCGGACCGAAGTCGATCAACGAGTTGGGGTAGGTCCCGCGTGACGAGAGACCGTCTGGTTTCCACCACAACGGTTGACGGGGGAGAGTTCGGGGCGGCGATCGTGACTACGGCGTCGATGCGGCGCGACCCAGCGCTCGGTTGTTCGGCGACTGAGAGATTCCACTGGGGAGGGAGCCGATCTCGGACGCTCTTGAGCGCCTGGCGCTGGATGTCCAGTTCGCGCTCAAGGGGCTGGCCCGTATCCATTCCGTAAATGTACATCTTCCGCTGGCAACGGAACAATGGGGTTTAGTGAAAACCCTGGGCTGACCGTTGAGTACGCTCGCCGTACTCCGGGCCGCCGCCCCTGCGCGTTTGCGGCCGCTAATGACAAATGCGCATGTTGAGGTACAGACGCGCTCGTTGGAACGCCCGTTTCTTTGCCGAACGGGAGCGTTTGTCCGGTACGGCCGTATCGGTGACGGGAGAGGCGTTGACGCGGTCGCGCCCGTTGGGCCTGACGCCGGTGTCTCCTGGCCAGCTGACGCGGAGCCTGGCGCTGGCCAAGACTCGCCCGAGCCCTATCGTGTCGGCATCGACGCACCACTGGGCCTGTCTCATTGTCGCTCTACGCGGCGTGGAGTTCGAAGCTGACCGCCGCCTTGACTTCCGCGACGGAGAGTCCGAACTCGTCGGCGACATCTTCAAATGACTCGAGGGCCTCGATGCGTTCGGTGAGGATTCCTGTGCGCACGCCCTTCACCGTGGCCGCGGCCGACGAGATCCGCGGGTCCAGGGTCACCGGGTGCTTCATGCCCATTGGCCATAGCGCGAGCGCTTCCCCAGAGGGCTCGTGGGCGAACTCGACGCGTTCCAGGAATTCGACTTCGATCAGCGGATTGATCACGAGCTGGCCGTGCTTGCCCCGGAAGACGGCCCACAGCGAGTCGGGAAGATCAGTGGTCTCCTGCGAGTCGAGCAGCAGCTGTCGGTTCTCACTCACCCAAGGGCGGAAGTGAGCCAGCGGATACGGGATTCCCAGGGCCGAGCGCAGTCCCGAGATGAAGGGGCGCAGTCGCTGCATCGGCACCTTCTTCTCAGATCGGTAGGTGCGCAGGTACTGCGCCTCCACGATCTCGCCCCATGTCATCTCGGGCCTACCGGTGGCGTGTTCGCGCAAGATGGGCTCGTAGCGCCTGCCGCGCCGCTCGCCACCCTCAAGCCAGTGCATGAGGGTCGCGGGCGGGATTCGCAGTTGGCGAGCCGCCTCATGAACCGTCGTGACAACCGAATCCAAGATCGTCACTTGTGCCATGTGTTGACCTCCGACCTCTCGGCACATCATGTGCCTGAGACCGACGCGGTAGCGCCCCGGAAGCCCGTGGCCGGGGTTGTGCACAGGTTCGAGGACGGCGGATTGGTGTGGTGCGCTTCCTGTTCCGCCGGACGAGTACGCACGTGTTCGCCGTGCCAGCAAACAATGGCCTTTCAGGGAATACGCATTCCGGCTATCGTGTTGCCTGTGACGGCAAACATAACTCCTAGAGAGAACGAACTGGGAGACATGGCAGTCGCGTGGCTTCGGGACCGGCTTCCAGCCAACTGGGAAGTCGGGCCAGCGGACGTCGGACCGCAGGGTCCCGCTGGCGGTCGGGCCGACCGTGTCATCGAACTGCGTGACCCCAAGGGCACGCACGCGACCCTCGCCGTTGAAATCCGGAACTGCTTCGGCCCCAGAGATGTGGATCGACTCCTGGGGGGATTGGGTCGGGTGCTCCGCGCCCTGGCGAACAACGTGGCAGTCCTCGTCGTTGCGCCGTGGCTGAGTCAGCGCACCCAGGAACTGCTTCGATCAGAGGCAGTCAACTACCTTGACCTCACCGGCAACGCCTACGTCCGCCTCGACAGCCCGGCCGTGCTCATACACACGCAGGGCGCGGCGAACAACCCTGCCCCGGCCATGCGCGGCAAGGCACGCGTCAGGGGACCGAAGGCGGGCCGCCTGCTGCGCACTCTTCTGGACTTCCGACCCCCGTATGGCGTTCGCGATCTCGCTGCGGCGACGGGTCTGGCTCCCGGATACGTCTCCCGACTCCTAGACACGCTCGACCGTGAGGCCCTGATCGAGCGGTCGGCGCGCGGGCGGGTCGAGTCCGTTGACGTCGCTCGCGTGCTCGCCCGGTGGGCCGAAACATACGACGTTTTCCACACGAATCGAGTCGCACCGTATTTGGCCCCTGGTGGCGTGGGCCAGATCATGCGACGGTTGGGGGACGCCAGCAATCCCATCGCTGTGACCGGCAGCTTCGCCGCCGTTCGGCTGGCGCCGAAAGCTGGACCGGCCTTGCTCGCGGCCTACTGCGATGACCCAGCGGCGGTCGCTGATGAGTTGGATCTGATACCGACCGACGAAGGAGCAAACGTCGTGCTGATGCGACCCTTCGACGGCGTCGTCTGGGAGAGGACTTCCAGTGAGGAGGGCGTCATGTTCGTCGCTCCATCTCAAGCCGCTATCGACTGCCTGACTGGGAACGGCCGCATGCCAGCCGAAGGGGAGGCTCTCGTGGGGTGGATGACGCAGAACGAGGACACTTGGCGTCTGTCGGTGCTTTCCGCAACAGGCGTCAAGGCGTCGGAGTGAACGCGCTCGGTGGACGCGGGAAGGCTGGCTGGGCCGAGCCCGATCCCAGATACGTGGCCGCCCGGCGGGTACTTCTCGATGCGCTTACAGCGTTGGCCCCACACGGGAATGCGATCATCGTCGCCGGAGCGCAGGCCGTCTATCTTCGGACCGGAGTCAGCGACATCGCGATTGCTCCATACACGACCGATGGGGATCTCACGCTCGATCCGACCCTCCTCGGCGACGAGCCGGAGCTTGAGGTGTCGATGCGGGGAGCGGGGTTCGAGCTCATGGGACAGGAGTCTCCCCAGCCCGGCGTGTGGGTCGCGTCGGTTGACGTCGCAGGCGAGCAACTGGTCATCCCGGTCGACCTCATCGTGCCCGAGGCAGCAGCCACCGGCGGCGGTCGCAGAGGCGCACGCTTGGGAATTCATGGCAACCGCGCCGCTCGGCGAGCCGTCGGTCTCGAAGCCGCCCTGGTCGATCACAGCCCGATCACTGTCGCTGCCCTGGATGCCGAGGACCCAAGAGCACTCGACGTTGAGGTCGCCGGGGTTGCGGCGCTGCTCGTGGCCAAAGCCCACAAGATCCATGACCGGGTTCTCAGCAAGCGTCCGGATCGCTTGAGCGACAAGGATGCCGCGGATGTGTACCGGATCATGCAAACCGCGTCATCGGGAGAGACGGGAACCACGCTCGCGGGATTGAGTCGTGACCCGCGTGCGGGTGAGCCCACGCTGTTGGCCCTGACCTACCTGGGCGAGTTGTTCGGCCGACGAGGCGGACAAGGCGTAGCCATGGCGCAGCGAGCTCTGCGGCTCGCCGTCCCTGAAGCTCAGGTCGCCGCCCTTTGCGTTTCGTTCACCGATCGATTGCTGGCCATCGCCAGGCCCGAGAAGCGCGGCCGCCCCGCCGGTGACGTTCACGAATCTTCGTGGATCCCCCCGACGTGACGGGCATCCAGACCGGCGAGACCGGGGGCTCTTGTCATCAGGGCAGCGCAGAGTCCGTGCTCAGGGATGCGGGGGTTCCAAGCGGGAGCCAGCTGGCTCCTGAGCGGGTATCGTGCACAGTTAGGTGCCGCAAAGATGTACATGTTTGCGTGAGGGGGGCGTAGCATGACTGTCATGGCGCAACGTACCGGGGTCTTGAATGTTGTTCCGACCAGCGAAGCTCGGGCGGAGTTGTCACACGCTCTTGAACGATTCCGCAGAGACGGCGCCTCGGCCGAGCCGCTGGTGTTCGGCGGGCATCGCAAGCCCGAAGGGGTCGTGATCCCCTACGAGTTGTTCGAGCGTGTGTTGCCGCTGATCGAAGACGTACTCATCGGTGAGGTCGTCCGCGAGCGTCTCGCCGAGCCGGGGGAGAGCGCTCCGCTGGAGGATCTGATCGCCGAGTTGGGTTTCGACCCGGCGTCCTTCGAGTAGGCGTCGTGAGCAGAGCCCGCGGGGAGCTGGAGCGCGTCTACCGACCGGGGTTCTCGCAGGACGTGAAGGATCTGCCCACGAAGAACCTGCAGAAGATCGTCATCCAGCGACTGGTCGATGTCTCCAAAGGCCGGCTCAGTGGTATCCCGCTTGAGGGTCGCGCGTCCACGGGGGATCTGTCCGACTGCTTCAAGTTGTACGTGGACGAGATCGGAGGTCCCAATCCTCGCTATCGGCTTGTGTTCCGCTTGTTGCCGGATGGTCAAGACCCGGTGCGGCTCGAGGCGGTCGCGGTCGGGCCAAGGGAGTCACTGGCGGTGTACTTCACCGCTGCCCAGCGGCTCGGCCGGCTTCGCGGCAGGCTTCCGCGCGGATGAGGCAGGCGGCGCGGGACGTTGTCGGGATAGGACGGAGGCGACGTCAGCGCAGAGGGAATGGGCGCACGCCAGCCTGGCTGAGCCCCAGCCCCCACGGGCCAGCTCCGAGCTTGATGGTCTGCTGCTCGATGCGCGCGAGGTTGCGCACGAACAGCTCGGCCTGTTCGCTCGGGCGCAGATCCTTCTTGCCCGTGAACCAGACAATGCGCAGCCCGCTTTCCCTCAGGATGGCCAGTTCCCCGGGACGGCTTCGGATGCGCCTGTCCCGGGTGACGGCGATCCAATCTCGCGCCGCGACGATCGCCATCCAGTCGGGGTCGCGGACGCCCAGTGGCAGATCGGGGACGAGCTGATGGCCCGGGTATGTGATGTCACTGCGTGATCCGCTCAAGTGCTTGGCTGCTCCCAGGACCGATTCGTCGAAGTACCAGCGAACAGAAGTGAGGTCCCCCGACTTCATGGTTAGGCCGCGCTCGCGCTGGCCTGCCGCATCTCGAAGCGAATGGCACGCTCGACCTGGTCGGCCGTGAGATCGTACAAATCGGCCAGTGTGTCGGTCGATTCACCGGCACGGAAGCCCTCGGCCAGAACTTCCGTGGGTACTGATCGCACTGCGGGCCGACCCATGGCACGTAGAGGGTCGATGAGTACCGTGCCCTCATTGTCCCCGGCGATGTTGGCGACCCAGCCCTTGGCGAAAGTGGCCCGATCCACGAAATGCTGGGCTGGCTCACTCAGCTGCATTTGGCCGGAACGGACGACCACCAGCGCCAACCGCCGGTCCAGACCGGTACCTTCCTGGATGCGCATCACGAGCTCTCTCCCGGCCACATCCAGCAGCGTCCGCGACGCGGCCAGCGGGTACGGGGTGTTCAGCGCGGCGCGCAGGTTCTCAATCGCGGGCCTGAGCTTCTGAAGGGACACGCCTTGTCCGCGAAACTCGCTGAGAAGCCGCGCTTCGACGAACTCGCCCCATGAGACGGTTTCGTCCCCGGTTTGTTCGGCGCGGATGACGGGCGGGTAGTCGCGTTGCCTGCGGCTGTAACCGTCGATCCAGCGACGGGCGGTCCCGGAGTGAAGGCCCAGATACCGATCGGCATCTGGCATCGAGTAGATGCGGCGCTCGAGCAGTTCGACGGAGGACATGGACAGATACTGACACATCCGGCCGACAGCCATCGGAATGAGCGGCGGCCTGGGGATGTAGCGCCGGGGGAACCAGTAAGGATTCCTTACACGTTGCCGACGCGTCGGCTCGGGCGGCGCACGGCGGCACGTGCGGGAGCGCCGACGGTGATCAGTCGAGGGCCGCGCGGGCCGTGGCGATCTTCATCACTAGTCGGCCGTCGCGGGTTGGGGTGAAGTCGTGGTGGCGGTAGAAGGACTCAGCCGCAGGGTTGACGGCGTCGACCACGATGAGGCGGCCGCCTCCACGCTCGGCGACCGATGTGATTATCTCCAGAGCGTTCACAAGCAGTTGGGCGCCTAGTCCTTGGCCGTGCAGCGTTCGATCGAGTGGGGGTAGCCTCCCCCTGAATGGGGTGCCCCCAGCTCGCGGGGGACCAGCTTGCCGATCAGGTATGCCGGGATCTGGCTGACCCCCCCGGCCGTCGAACGGCTCACGGATCCCTGGGTGACCACGGTCGGGGCCAGCGAGAAGTACGCGACGACGTCTTGTGGCTGCGGCGCGGGCGTCCATACGAATGTTCGCGCGCTGCCCGCGACTTGCGCTCGAAGCGCGTGGCCGGTCAGCCATTCATTGAGCGGTTGTACTCCGCAGTCGAACCGTGTCAGCTTGTGCTCAGTGGTCAGCGGGCAGCTGCGGTACACGATCGCCTAGCTTCGCTCGTCCGCGCGCGTGAACCGACGCTGGCGGGCGGCCGCCCTAGCCAGATGGGGAGCGGCGTCGGGGGCATCCAGGGTGGCGATCATCTGGTCGAACAGGTCTTCGTTCATCATCACGACATCGGCGCGGGCCAGGACCCGGTCAGTTTCACTGCGGGCGGCGCGAGTCACGAACGCCGACATCGTCTCGCCGGTCACGGCAGCGGCCTCGCTGATGCGTTCGCGGGTGTCGGGGTCGAGCCGAGCCTCTAGTCGTTGGGTCTTGGCCGCCATGACCATCACCTCCGCCGTTCCGCACGCACACGGTACGGCGCGGCTGGGGAAGTGGGCATCTGTTCGGGATCCCCGAACAGGTGGACTCGGCGTTGGACTGTGGAGATCCAGTCGGGGTCGCGGCACAGTAGGTTGTGCTGCGACGGACCGGCCACGCGCGGGCTTGATCGGGGGCTATCGACGGCAGACGAGGCATTCGTGGTCAGCCGCTATGAGCGGGTCGCCGCTACTGTCGATTCCCCGGTCCGTCGAGTTCAACCGTCGGGCTAGGACCGCAACCCGTCGGCTAGGTCCCGAGCGAGGAACGCAACCGATGCGGCTACCTGGGCTGGGTCGCCCACGCCCTCTTCTGCGCGCCCTGCCATGACCGAGCCTGGAGCCCGCGGACCGTCCGCGAAGAGGTCCGCGAGAAGCGTCGAGGATCTCCGGGTGACTGCTTGTGACAGATCGTCCTGGAGAAGCCGCTGCCACGACGCCAAGAAGTCCGCCGTAGGAATAGCTGTCAGGAGGCGGTACACGTCATGAGCGTCCGATTAGTCGCATGGTGTGCGTTCGATTGGTCGCGCGTGGCGTGTTGGAAACGGGCGCATGCCAGCGGAAGGGGAGGCTCTCGCTCTAGTGATTCCGCAGAACCAATCCGCAGGCGGGGGGAGCCAAGTTCGGCGAGTTTTCCACCGTTACGCGAGTAGCCCTAGTCAGTGAGGAATGAACGCCGGTATGATGGAAGTATGACCAGGAAGATCACCGTCAGCTTGCCGGATGAGCTAGTTCTCGAAGCCCAGCGGGCAGTCGAGCAGGGCCGGGCGGACAGCGTGTCGGCATACGTCGCTCGCGCCATGTCTCAGCAACGCGAAGACGACACGCTCACCGAGCTTGTGTCGCAAATGCGGTCCAGCGGCGGGGAGCCGACCCCGGCGGATTTCGCCTGGGCAAGCCAGGTGCTCGGCCACCCCGTCACGCATCCGGTGACTGCTCCCGGTGAGCCGCTGAACGCCGTCTCGTGACCGACATGGTCTTCGATGCCGGCGCCCTCATCGGTATCGAGAGGAGCAAGACGCGGATGATCGCGCTGCTCGCCGGGATGAATGAAGGCGGCGACCGGGCGTTCGTGCCAGCTGCGGTCCTAGCTCAAGCGTGGCGCGGTGGCGCTGGGCAGGCGCGCCTCGCCAAGTTCCTCAAGGACAAGAGAGTCACCGTTGAACCGCTCACCGAGCACCTGGCTCAAGCCTGTGGTGTCCTGTGCGGCCAGTCAGGAACAGATGATGTTGTGGACGCGTCTGTGGTGACGTTAGCTCGTAAACTCGGATTGCCCATCGTGACCGGCGACGAGCATGACCTGGCCGCGTTGAATGCCATCGATCCGACAGTCACGATCTACCGCATTTGACGTTGTGGATCACCACGGTGTTGTGTGTCCCGGGTTCCACGGCGTCTGTCGTGTGGGGCACGCGGACTCGTCCGCGGAGGTGCCGGGACCCGACCGTTTCCGCCGACTGGCCACACCTTGCGCTGGGACTCACATCTGGGGGAACTGAAAAGGATTCCCGGTCAGTTCGCGCGCGATCAGGGACCGGTGGCACTGGGCCTCGTCGCGCTCGAAACACAGCAGGCCAACCCGGTAGTCAGCTGCCAGCACGCGCAGAGCATCCATGTCCCGGCGACCGTCGCCACCGCGCATCAGGCGCGTGAAACGCTCGCGGGCTGCGTGCTCGCCTGCGACGAAACCGGGCCTGTTGTCCTTCGGATTCCCCAGACCCCTCATATGCACGTACCGCACTCCGATCTCGTCCAGCGCCCGGGACAGCGCGGTCTTGGACAGCCCCTTCTTGCGGCTCACCGGAGTGAGCCGGACATCGACCAGAACTTCGACATGCGCTCTGGCCACTTCCGCGAGGACTTCGGATAGGACTAGGCCCTCATAGCCGAGCGACACGACGTGGCCGCCATTGACCCAAGCCTCGCCGATCGGCTCAGCTCGCTTCAGGCGGGGGGCAGTCCCGCTGCCTGTGACGTGGACGGTCGTGTCCGCGGATGCCAACCCGGTGCTCCTCATCTTGTGAATACCGTGGAATTTATCCGAGTCATGGGGAATTGGCTCTCGTTGCGTGTCTGCCTGGGGATCTACTCTTCCCGGTGACAAGGATCGTCGCCCCATCTTGAGCCGCCACCGAATGCCTGACTGGAAACGGCCGCATGCCGACGGCGGACGCGGAACAGCGGGCGGGGCCCGAGGATTCATCACCGTGACACGGAGCGACTTTAGCGTACACTAATATTCCGCAACGGGGGGATGATCGTTTGTGTGGGATCTGTATCTGACGGATGAGGTGGACAGGTGGCTGGATGGCCTCGCGGTATCGGACAGCGTTTCCTACGAACTCGTGGTGGCCGCGATCGAAGTCCTCGCCGAATCTGGTCCGAGCCTCGGACGTCCGTTGGTCGATCGGCTGAAGGGTTCGTCAATGCGGACGTTGAAGGAACTGCGACCGGGTTCGTCGGGGCGCAGCGAGGTCCGGATCCTGTTCGCCTTCGATCCGTGGCGCAGCGCCGTATTGCTGGTTGCGGGAGACAAGGCAGGAGCGTGGTCCTCGTGGTACCGCCAGGCGATACCACGAGCGGAACGGCTCTTCCGCGAGTACGTGGCATCCCGTCGCGAAGAGGAAGGTGACTGATCATGGGTGTGACGAAGTGGTCCGACGTTCGCGAACGACACGTTGAGCAGGTTGGGGAGCAGGTACTTGGGGAGCGGGTCGCTCAGATGATGGCCCGCGTCCGGGCGCATGACCTCGCGGAGATTCGTCGGAGCAAGGGCCTGACCCAGCGGCAGGTAGCTGCGGAAATGGGGGTGAGCGTGGGTCGGATTTCACAGATTGAGCACGGCGATGTGTCCGGCCTTGACGTCCTGGACCGATACGTCGCAGCACTCGGGGGACATCTGGGACTGGTTGCGACGTTCGGCGATGAGCAGCTGAGGGTCGGCTGAGGATTCATGGGTGGCACAGGAGATGCCACGCTCGGGGGCAGCCCGGATCGAGGTTCGTCACCGCCCCTCCGCGTTTGCGGCCGTTACTGACAAAGGCGCAGGTTGGGGTACAGGCGCGCACGTTGGAACGCCCGTTTCTTTGCCGAACGGGAGCGTTTGTTCGGTACGGCCGTTACTGCGGCGGTTGCGGGGGTCGCTCGCCTCGTGGAGCCTGTCGGATGGCTAGCGCCTGGATGTTGGGAACCGGGTAGCTCCTCGGCGCGGGTTAGCAGCGTCTTGCCGAGTTCCGCGGCGACGGCGGGTTCGGCTGACCTCAGTCCAGTACCGACGGACCTGATCTGATTCCGCCGCATGCGAAGACGGTCGAATGGCGCGGGCGCGCAGCCAATCCAGCGTCAGGCGGGGTGGGAGAGTTCGTGTTCGATGGCCCTTCGGACCCACGATGAGACTGACCGGTCATCTGCCGCCGCGCGTGCCCGCACCTTGTCGAGGACGTCCTTGGGTAGTCGCACCGGCACGGCTGCGGTGAGCTTGGCCCTGCGGCGCACTGGCGGACCCTGAGGGGTCTGGTTCTCAGGGGCGGCGTAGAAGGCGTGCTCTTGCTCGGGCGTCATGTCGCTATCGCTCATCGGTCCTCCCCGTAACGGTTGGCGAGGTGGTCGGCGGCCACGTAGCAGCCGATCGGCCGGCACTTGCGTGGGTCGGGGTGCGCTGCCTGGCGGTCGATCTCGAACGGGTCGACGTCGTCCAGCAAGTCCAAGTCGAACAACCGAGCACCCCGCAATCGTACTCCGGACCGACTACACGCGCATACAAACGACTACGGATCCGGACGTGGGCCTACTGGAGCTGCGGCCCAGCGGCGACGCGGATAGCCGGTGGCAACTCACGCGCTCGGCCATGAGGGGCCGGGCGGTCCCTTGGGGCAGACAGGAACGCGGCTGCTGCTGGGGAGGACCCGCAACTCGGTCTCTAGAGAACATCGGTAGACCCAGGTCGTCAAGGGGGCTGTGGACAGGCGGGTCCAGCGTGCTGAGGTTCGCGCGGTGCGTGAGGCCTCAGTACACGACATGCCAACGCACGCTTGCGCAGCCTCCGCACAGGTCGGGGCCGCCGCACTCAGGCGGGTCCGCGTCGGCGGTCGCTCGGTGTCGCGGCGGGCGGCCTTGATGCCGTCAGTCCCGAAACCCCAGCGTCTCCTGGTACGGGGCCACGGCTTGAGTCCAGAAGGCGTAGACCTCGTCCAAGAGTTGCGGCCATCCGCGAAGCACGTCTGAGTCGGTCAGCAGGAGCTCGCCGTGGACACCCAGCGAGATCGGCCGGGAGGGGTGGGCGATCGTGCGTGGAAGAGGCTCAGGGGCTTCGGGGTCGGGCCGCAACTTCGTGACGAAGTCCGGCCGACCTGTGACCTCGAGGGTGAGGATGTCCCCGGGCCGGTAGTCCAGGCGGACGTTCCGACCCTCGATCTTTCTGGAATCGAGTCCGAACGGCATCCCCGAATCGGTCCAGCGCACGCTGTCCTCGCCGATCGCGTCGGCGAGGAAGCGGCCCAACTCACCCATGAGCCGGTATTGGAGCCTCGCGCCGCCTGGCATCCGGAACCGCCGGCAGCCGCAGCGGCCGCACGCGGTGTCGTACCAAGGGTCGCGAACGATACAGGTCACATCGACCACGATGACCTTGCCGCATCTGCCACGTGGGGGACGCGAGGGGGGATTGAACAACACGTTCCGGTAGACGACGGGAATGGTCTTCCGGCTGCCGCATTTCGGACAGCGTTTCATCCTCCTGGCGGGTCTGGCCCCGAAGGGATGAGAGTTGGGCCTGGCGGGGGTTGCGGAGCCAGAGTCTTCCCAGTCGTCTGCTTGGTCGTTCACGAAGTCGGTCACCGCGTCTCCTCGCCGCTCGGACTCTCGCCAGATCCGCGCTTCCTTCGACGGCGGCGTCGGATACTCCGCCTACCGAAGTAGATGCCAGAACCCACAGCACCGGCCGCCACGACGGGTGCGGCTACGAGGTGTTAGCCGCCACGCTGGATGAGGATGTCGGCGTCATCGTGGGTGCGGTTGAGGCGTATGACGTAGGCCCCGTCCCGGGGTTCGGGGCGGGGCCTTGATGGTCAGGCTGACGGTTTGGTGATCGGGGTGTCGCCGGTGT